>NZ_JACBXB010000436.1 GCF_013870575.1 Pseudonocardia pini | reverse complement strand
CGGACCGGGCGCGCGGGCCGGGTCGAACCGGTCGGGATCGGCGAACACCGCCGCGTCCCGGTTGGCCGCGGCGAGGCAGAGCAGCACCTGGTCGCCCTCCGCGAGGGTGACCCCGCCGATCTCGACCTCGCGGGTGGCGATGCGCTTGGTCATCTGCAGCGGGGCGTCGTGGCGCAGGGTCTCCCGCACGGCGGCCCGCGCCTCCTGCGGCGGGAGCCATCCGGGACCCTCCAGGACGGCGACCACCGCGTTCCCGACGAGCGCCGCCGTGGTCTCCGTCCCCGCGACGAAGCACATGATCCCGAGGAGCGCGATCTCCTCCTCGGTGAGTCGGTCCCCGCCCCCGGTCCGCGCGTCCTGCAGGCGGGTCAGCAGACCGGGCGGGCGCACGCGGAGCACGTCGACGAGCACCCCGACGAACTGCTCGACGACCTCCGCGACCCGCTGCAGGTCCGCGCCCTTGAGCATGCCCGGCTCCAGCAGGAACCGGATCTGGTGCGTCCAGTCCGCGACGGACCCGTGCAGCTCGCCGGGCAGCCCCAGCCAGGTGGACAGCACCTCGACGGGCAGCGGGGTGGCGACCGCGGCCATCAGGTCCTGTTCGCCGGTGCCCACCACGGCCACCCGGCGTCGCGCGGTCTCGGCCACCAGGGGTGCCAGCGAGGCGACCTCCGCCGGGGTGAACACGCGGTTGACCAGCCCGCGGAGCCGGGCGTGGGCGGGGTCGTCCGTGAACACCAGCGACGCCCGGCCCAGCCGCAGGATCTGCTCGGTCCGCCCGCCGTGGCGCGCCACGAGGGCCGGGATCAGCTCCGCGCTGAAGCTCCGGTCCCGCAGCACGGCGTGCACGTCGGCGTGGCGGGTGAGGACCCACATCCCCAGCGTCCGGGTGGGTGGCACCGCGCGCAGTGCCGCGTACTGCGGGTAGGGATCCTGGCGGAACGCGGGCGCGAACGGGTTGAACCTCATGTGCCCCACCGGGAGCCGTAGGGCCGCAGGGTGATCCGGTAGAGCGCGAGCCTCCCCATGCGGAACCCGACCGAGGAGAGCGTCAGGTACCGCTCGTACCGCGCGACCGTCTCCGCCCCGACGAGCTCCCGGGCCTCGGCGCGGCGGGCCTTGAGCCGCCGCGCCCACTCCGAGCAGGTCCAGGCGTAGTCGAGCCGCCCGTTGGACAGCGCGGTGATCTCCAGGACGCCCTCGGCGGCCGCGGTGATCTCGGCCAGGGTGGGGAGCTCGGCGTCGGGGAAGACCTCCTGCTGCATGAAGGAACTGGCCTCGGACGGGTCCATGGCCGCGTAGGCGATCGTCTGCAGGGACAGCGCGCCGCCGCCGGTCAGCCAGCCCCGGCAGCGGGTGAAGAACTCGCGGTAGACCGCGACCTTGTCCGTGCCGAGGCCCGCGAAGTGCTCGAACGCCCCGATGGACACGATCCCGTCGTAGGGCTCGGTGGGCGTGTGGTCTCGCCAGTCCTCCAGCCGCACGTCGAACCCGAGACCGCGGACGTACGCGGCCTGCGCGTCGGACAGCGTGAGCCCGACGGCGGGCACCCCGGCCCGGGCGAGGAGCCCACCCCAGCCGCACCCGACGTCGAGCAGCCGGGTCCGCGCCCCCGCCGCCTCCAGGTGCAGGCGCAGCTTGTGCTCCTGGGCCTCCTCGAGGGACTCGTCCCCGGTGCGCCACGCGCAGGAGTAGCTCAGCGTGGGGTCGAGCCAGAGGCGGTAGAAGTCGTCGCCGACGTCGTAGTGGTGGCGGATGGCCTCCGCGCTCTGGGTCGAGACGGAGCTCATCGCAGCCGCTCGTGCAGGTGGTCCGCGACGGCGGTGATCGTCGGGTTCTCGAACAGCGCCTCGGGGTCGATGTCGACCCCGTACCGCTCCTCCACCTCGATCAGCAGCGACACCGCGAGCGCGGAGTCGACGCCGAGGTGGTCGAAGTCGGCGGCCGGGTCGATCTCGGGGACGGGCACGTCGAGCAGCTCGGCGAGGTAGCCGCGGCACCAGGCGACGAGGGCCGGGACGTCGGTGGCGAGGGCGGTGGTCGGCTCGGCGCTCATGTCAGGCTCCTGCGGGGCGGACGCGCCGGGAGTCCCGACGCTCGTCGGACGGGGTCTTCAGGTCCCAGGCCAGGCCGGCGGCCGCCAAGGTCTTGATCAGCCAGAACCCGGGGTCGAGCCGGTACCAGTCCAGCCCGAACGACGGGGACTCCGGGAACGCGTGGTGGTTGTTGTGCCAGGACTCGCCCAGGGTGACCAGCGCGAAGATCCCGCCGTTGCGGCTGTTCTCCCGGGACTCGTACGGGCGGGTGCCGACCCTGTGCAGGAAGGAGTTGATCGCCCAGACGATGTGCTCCAGCACGAAGATCCGGACCAGGCCGCCCCAGAGCAGCCCGGACACCGCGCCCTGCCAGGACAGGTCCACGAGCCCGCCGACCAGCGCAGGCACCGCGAGGCCGAGCGCCACCCACCAGTAGTAGAGCCGCCCGACCTTCACCAGCCTGCGGTTCCGGATCAGGTCCGGGGCGTAGTGGACGACGTTGGGGTACTCGTGGCGGCGCATCCACAGGAAGTGCGAGTGCGCGAGCCCCTTCAGTGCGCCACGGAGCCCGCCCCCGGACAGGTTGGGCGAGTGGGGATCGCCCTCCTTGTCCGAGAACTCGTGATGGCGGCGGTGCAGCGCCACCCACGAGATCACCGCGCCCTGCCCCGCCATGGAGCCGAGGACCGCGAGCACGGCCTCGACCGCCGGTGTCGCCTTGAAGGTGCGATGGGTGAACAGCCGGTGGTAGCCCACGGTCACGCCGAGCCCGGTGAGCAGCCAGAACCCGAGCAGCAGGCCGAGCTCCGTCCAGCCGAAGGGGTGCACCCACAGGAACGCGACGGCGGCGACGGTGCCGAGGATCGGGGCGATGTCGAAGAGCAGGAAGTGCCTGCGCTGCAGGCGGTGGATGTACGGGCTGGAGATCGTCTTGCGGCGTGGCTCCGCCACGGTCATACCGGCACTCCCCGGGATCGGTCCTTCATGCGGTCGAGCAGGCCGGTGTCGTGGCGGCCCGCACGGAAGTCGGGCTCCGCGAGGACCCCGCGGAGGAACTCGGCGGTGGTGGCGAGCCGCTCGCCGCGGATCCGGGTCTCGGCCAGCGCGCGGTCCATCCGGCGCAGCGCGGTGTCCCGGTCCGGCCCCCAGACCACGACCTTGGCGAGCAGCGAGTCGTACTCCGGCGGGATCCGACGGCCGGCGGCGACGTGCGTGTCGACCCGCACGAACGGCCCGCCGGGCAGGTCGACGGAGTCCAGCAGGGCGGGTGTCGGGGCGAAGTCCCGCGCGGGGTCCTCGGCGTTGATCCGGCACTCGATCGAGACGCCGTCGAGCCGGATGTCCGCCTGGGTGAACCGCAGCGGCTCCCCCATCGCGACGCGCAGCTGCTCGGCCACGAGGTCGATGCCGGACACCATCTCCGACACCGGGTGCTCGACCTGCAGCCGGCAGTTGACCTCCATGAAGTAGTGCCTGCCGTCGGCGTCGACGAGGAACTCGACGGTGCCCGCCCCCTCGTAGCCGACGGACAACACGGCCCGGACGGCGTCCGCCCCGATCGCGTGCTGGACCTCCGCACTGAGCCCGGGGGCGGGCGTCTCCTCGACGAGCTTCTGGTGGCGGCGCTGCACCGAGCAGTCCCGGGCGCCGAGGTGGACGCCGTCGCCGTGGGCGTCGCACAGCACCTGGATCTCGACGTGCCGGGCGGAGTCGAGGTAGCGCTCGACGTAGACGCGGCCGTCGCCGAACACCGCGGCGGCCCCGGCGCGGGTCCTGCGGTAGGTGTCGGCGAACGCCGCCGGGTCGCGGACGACGGCCATGCCGCGCCCGCCGCCCCCGGCGACCGCCTTGACGATCACCGGGTAGCCGATCTCGTCCGCCAGGGCCTTCGCGGCGTCGGGGTCGTCGATCGCGTCGGTGCTGCCGGGGAGCAGCGGCAGCCCGGCCGCGACCATCGCGGCCCGGGCGGAGGCCTTGTCCCCCAGCCGTTCCATGACCTCGGGCGGCGGCCCGACGAACGTGATGCCCTCGGTGGCGCAGACCTCGGCGAAGTCGGGGTTCTCGGACAGGAACCCGTAACCGGGGTGGATCGCGTCGGCGCCGGTCATCCGGGCCGCCTCGATCACCGCCGGGATGTGGTTGTAGCTGCGGCGCGCGGGCCCGGGTCCGATGCGGACGGCCTCGTCCGCCTCCCGGACGACGGCCGCGTCCTCGTCGGCCGTCGAGTACACCGCGACCGTGCGCAGCCCCAGCTCCCGGCACGTACGCAGCACCCGCAGCGCGATCTCGCCGCGGTTGGCGATCAGCACGGTGTGCATCGGCGTCACGTCTCGGCGAGCGCGAACAGCGGCGCGCCGAACTCGACCGCGGTGGAGTCGGGGCACAGCACGTCGACGACCCGGCCGCCGCGGTCCGCCTCGACCGGGATCATCAGCTTCATCGCCTCGACGATCCCCACCTGCTGACCGGGGCTGACCAGGTCGCCGGTGTCGACGAAGGGGGCCGCCCCCGGCTCCGGGGCCCGGTAGAACACACCGACG
>NZ_JACBXB010000435.1 GCF_013870575.1 Pseudonocardia pini | reverse complement strand
CCACCGCGCGTGCGGTAGGCGATCTTGTCCGGGTAGCGCGCCACGGTGCGTCGGAACGCCTCCGGGACGGTCGCCGCCTCGACGGGGGCGCCGAGGTCGACGGCCCCCTCCACCGTCTCCGTCATCTCCTGTTGTCCTTCCCGATCAGCGGCGCGGGCCGGTGAACGCGTCGACCATCCACGGCCGCTCGCGGTCCAGCGAGTGCCGGAGGTACTCCCGAGCCGCCTTGCGGGTCGGGTCGGTCGAGTCCGGCACGGCCTCGATCAGCGTGGTGAGCGCGGCGCGCAGGGCCTCCGCGTCGGCGTAGAGCTCCTCCAGCGACGGCGCGGTGCGCTCGGCGCTGGCCCGGACGGCCGCGTCGAGAGCCGACCGGTCCGCCAGCCGGTCCGCGTGCGCGGTCAGCAGCTCGCGCAGCTCCGCGTTGTCCGCGACCAGCGTGGGGAGCTCCTCGGCCACCCGCACCCGCACCGAGCGCAGCATCTGCGCGACGGTCCGGCACATGCTGGCCGCGTACTCGTTCTCCACGTGCGGGGCGATGTCCTGCTCGACCGCCGCCACGATGGACTCCAGCGCCTCGTCGACGCCCGGGTGCATCACCGGATCCTCACCCCTTCCGGCGCGAAACCGAACTCCTGACCCAGCCGGATGTTGCTCCGGTAGCTGTTCTCCCACGCCGTCCAAAGGAACCGGAGGTCGCGGAAGCCGCGGTTGTGGATGAGGTGCCCGGAGTGGTGCGTGTACAGGAACTGCATCACACCGTAGACGGCGCGGTAGTACTCGATCCGCTCGTGCGTGATCTCGATGCCCGAGCGCTCGCGGTAGTAGGCGAGCGCCTCGGGGCGGCCCCAGACCCGCCGCCCGTCCCGCACGATCTCCGGGATCATCTCCTGGACGAGCGCGAAGTCGTAGGCCGGATCGGTCAGGTACGACAGCTCCCAGTCGCTCATCGCGACGATCCGGCCGTCTCGCCAGACCTCCTCGCCGTGCCCGTTGGTGCCCTTGCAGAGGCTGATCCGCGGGGCGTCCCGGGGAGCCCGCTCGATCAGCTGGGCCACCCCCTCGGCCAGCGCCGGGTTCGACTCGAACTGGAACCCGGCCAGGCTCTTGAGCTGGGTCTCGATCAGCGAGCGGGCGCAGTCCTCGGGGCCCGCGGGTACGTCGAAGATCTCGCCGAAGCCGAGCGCCGCCCAGTCCGCGGTGTGCAGGGCGGCCAGCTGGTCGAGGTGCTCCTTCGACGCGGCGATCCGCTGCTCGTCCGCCCCCGGGGACTCGTCCGCGATGAAGGGCAGGTACCAGTGGCCCGCCACCTCCTGGCGGACGTAGGCGATCCGCCCGTCCGGCATCCAGGCGGGATCGTCCTCGAACCACAACGCCGCCGAGGTCGGGACCGGCGCGTCGGCGAGCCGCCGGTAGACCTCGTACTCCAGCCGCAGGGCGGTGGGGATGACGCTGCCCGCCTCGTGGTCGCGGCGGACGATGAAGGCCTCCGGACGACCGTCCACAGTGGCCTGGACCGTCCAGGTCTGCCGCGAGACGCCGCGAGAGATCCGCTCGACCTGCTGCACCGTCACCGACTCGGCTCCCGGGTGCAGGCGGTCCAGGCGCGCGGCGAACCAGCCCTGCACGAACTCGCGGTCGGCGAGGGTCCCGGTGGCCGCGGGGGCACTCATGCGGTGAACCCGTACGGGGCGAACGGGCCGTCCAGGAACAGCTCGGTCTGGCCCGCGCCGACCCACTGCCGCCCGTCCGGCGCGGTCGTGGTGATGGTCGAGACGTACTCGCGGCCGACGATGCCCTCGCGGACGGTCCCGTCGTACATCGGGTGGTCGAGCGGCTGGGTGCGGAAGTCGAACTCGTCCCACTCCACCGACACGCCGGGGCCGTGGTAGGTCCGCAGCGAGCCGCCGTCCTTCCACGAGCCCGAGTCGTAGCCCATGCTCGCGGAGATCCACGGCACCATGGCGGGCTCGAGGGTCTGCACCCACTCCCCGCCGTCGGCCGCGGTCAGGTAGATCTTCGCGGCCTCCAGGATCCGGGTGCCCGGACGGAAGACGAGCTCGTGCCGCCCGCCGACGAGGTCGACGACCTCTTTGTCCCAGCCGATCGTGAAGCGACCCTCGAAGGGCGTGCCGAAGGTGTCGTTCATCTTGACCTGGCGGCCCAGCGCGTCCTCGTGGAAGCCGTAAAAGCCCGAGAGCTCGCCTGCGCCGAACAGCGTCCAGAACCGCAGGGCGCGCGGGATGCCGCCCGGGTCGGCGGGCGGTAGCCATTTCGGGTCCGGCGACATCGGGCGCCGCGTGTGGTAGAGCCCCCACGAGTGGTCCCGGCTGCCGTACCAGCGCGGCGAGGAGATCTCGAAGCGCTCGCCGTCGATGGTGAAGTGACCCTCGACCGTGCCCGCCTGCGAGTAGCGGGTCTGGTCGGTGGTCGGACGGCCGCGGTTGTAGGCGAGGTGGTGCGCCTCCTCGAAGGCGGGCGCCGAGCCGTACCAGCGGATGTCCTGGGTCATCCCGGAGTCGTTCTCCTCCAGGGTGAGCCGAAGCTCCTTGAACGGCTCGATCACCTGGATCCGGTACGGACCCACCCAGGTGTCGGACAGCTCGCGCCAGGTGCGGCTGAACCGCACCGTCCGCTGGACGCCGTCCCGCATGAAGCCCACGTACCCGCCGACGAGGTCGGTGTTGGGGTTGATCCGCATGCCCTGGAAGGTGAACGCCTTGGCCTCGGCGGAGAAGGCGCCGAAGTAGTACCCGTCGTCGAACCCGGGGTCCGTGTTCGACACGATGGACACCGGGAACGGCGTCTGGTGGGCCGGGAACTCGTCGTACGGGCTGAGCATCGGACTCCGATCGCCGTTGAGCATTTTGAGTCTGTCCGTATCAAATTGTCTACGGCGGCGGGCGCCGTGTCAACGGTCGTTCCGCCCCGCGACGGACGATCACCCGAGGACGCGGGGCCCGGGTGTGAACGTGGCGGGCACGCTGGTCCAGCCCGCCATGCCGGACTGCTCGGCGTAGCGGTGCAGCTGGTCCTCGGCCACCACGTAGTCCGGCATCCGCTCCAGGACGCGCTCCACGAGGATCCGGAACATGAGCCGGGCCAGGTGCAGCCCAGCGCAGCGGTGGATGCCGAGGCCGAACGCCGCGTGCCGGTTCGGGGTCCGGTCGAGCACGACCTCGTCCGCCCGGTCGAACTGGTCGGCGTCCCAGCAGGCCGAGGCCTCGCTGACCAGGACCCGCTCCCCCGGCGCCATCTCGTACCCGCCGACCGTCACCGGCTTCACCACGGTGCGCGCGTGCCCGAGGACGGGCGGGTAGCGGCGCAGGAACTCGTCGACCGCGGTGTCCCACAGGCTCGGGTCCTCGATCAGGGCCTGCCGGTGCTCGGGGTGCTGGTACAGGTGCACGAAGGCCGACGTGCTGCCCGACGCCGTGGTGTCCACCCCGCCCGCGATCAGGAGGCGGACCATGCCCTCCGCCATCTCCGTGGTCATCGGGGCGCCGTCGATCTCCTGCGAGACGAGGAAGCCCATCACGTCGTCCCGGACCCGCCCCTCGGCCAGCTCCCGCTGCCGGATCGCGATCTCCTCGGAGATCCGCGGCTCCTGGAAGCCGGCGAGCTCGCCGAAGGCCTTCTGCGCCCGCGGGTCCGACGGCGCATAGCCGACGGCGTCGTGGAAGCTCTGGCTGATCCGCCGCCAGTCCTCCTGCGGGAACCCGAGCCACTCCAGCACGACCGCGCCGACCATCGGCGACGCGAGATCGTAGACCATGTCGCAGGCGCCGCTCTCGATGACCTGGTCGATGTGCCAGTCCGCCCAGTAGCGGATCCGCTCGGTCAGCCCGTCGCGCACCGCCTTCTGCGACAGCACGCCGTTGAGCAGCCTGCGGTACGGGTGGAACTGCGGCGGGTCGAACTCCTCCGGAACGTTCAGCTTCATCGGCAGCGGCGGGATGGCCAGTGTGGACAGCTCCCCGGTGGGGTCGGTGCGCGCCGAGGAGAAGGACCCGTAGTCCATGAAGACCTGGGTGACGTCGGCGTGCTTGGTGACGACCCAGTGCCCGCCGTTCGCCTCGGTCCAGGCGACGGGGCACTTCTCCCGCAGCTCGCGGTAGGCCTCCTCGGGCTGGGTCCCCTCGGCGCCGAAGTGGTGGTCGAACTCGACCGTCGGCCTGCCGTGGGCGACCGGACAACCGGCCGCCTCCACCTGGTCCGTCGCCTGGTCCGCAGTCATGAGGCCTCCCTGCCCGCACCCGATCCCGGCGGTTCGCCGGTCGGCTGACCTGTCTCGCCTGCCCGGGATCCGGACGGCTGCGGCGTGGTAGTTTTGAGCCGCTCAGTCTCAATGCTAGATGGCGCCGGTCACAGCCGTCAACGGTCGGTGAAGGGGCTTCAGATTATGAGACTGGTCGGCTTAATATGGGCGATCGCCGCGCACGCGGGCAGCCCCGGTCCGGCCGAAGGAGACCGCATGACCACCCTTTCCGAGCGCCGCACGGCGCCGGTCACCAGCCCCGCGGACGGAGCCCACCTCGGCGTACGCGCTGGGCATGCGCAAGACCCAGGTGATGACGAACGTGCTGCTCCCGCAGGCGC
>NZ_JACBXB010000434.1 GCF_013870575.1 Pseudonocardia pini | reverse complement strand
CGGGCCGCGAGCAGCCACACGCCCAGCAGCGGGAGGGCGAGGTGCCCCACCCAGACCGCGACCCTCATGGCGACAGCCCCAGCCCCGGCAGGGCCGCCCGCGCCGCCGCGCGCCCCCGGTCCACCAGCTCGTCGAGCCTGCCGAAGTCGAACAGGCCGATGTCCGACAGGTCGGGGACGACGGTCGGGACGTCCGCCGTGCGCGGAGTACCGATCGTCGAGCCGATCGTCATGGCTCGGCCGATGGTCTCGACGATGGGCGGCAGCCGGTGCGGGTCGGCGGCGAACGGCACCGCCACGTCGACCCCGACGACCGGGCCCTCGTCCTCCGCGACCATCTCGCCGACCGGCAGGTTGTCCAGCACCCCGCCGTCGACGTGCAGCCGGTCACCGACCCGCTTCGGCGGGGCGATCCCCGGGATCCGCACCGAGAGCGAGACCGCGTCGGCGATCCGGCCCTCCGAGTCCACCGACGGCGCGGTCGACCCCCAGCTGCGGGTCGACCCCACGGCCACCGGACCGGACGGCTTCCCCGGCAGGCACCGCCGTCGTGCAGGCGCCTCCCCGGAGAGCCTGCCCGCGTCGACCTACGTGCCCAAGCGCGCGCCCGGCACCCGCAAGCCGCGGACCGGCCGCCGCCGCCGCTCCACGTTCTGGAAGGAACTGCCGATCCTGATCGGGGTCGCGCTGGTCCTGACCATCGTGATCCAGGCGTTCGTGGCGAAGGTCTACGTGATCCCGTCGGGCTCGATGGAGACCACGCTGCACGGCTGCACCGGCTGCAACAACGACCGGGTGCTGGTGGACAAGGTCACCTACCGGTTCAGCGAGCCGGAGCCGGGGGACGTCGTGGTGTTCCGCGGGCCGGACTCGTGGGTGAACACCGAGTTCTCCGTGGACGAGCCCTCCAGCACGTTCGGCGAGGTCGTGCAGCAGTTCCTCTCGCTCATCGGGCTGGCCCCGCCGGACGAGAAGGACTTCGTGAAGCGGGTCATCGCCGTCGGAGGGCAGACGGTCGCGTGCTGCGACACCCGCAACCGGGTCATGGTCGACGACCAGCCGCTCGACGAGCCCTACATCTACTACCTGCCCGCGGCGGGCCCGGCCCGGCAGATCCCGTTCGGGCCGATCACCGTGCCCCAGGGCGAGCTGTGGGTGATGGGGGACAGCCGGAACAACTCGTCGGACTCCCGGATCGACGGGCACGGCCCCATCCCCGTGGACAACGTCATCGGCAAGGCACGCATGAAGGTGCTGCCGGTCGGTCGGTTCGGCTTCATCGACGACACGAACCCTCAGGGGCAGAACGCCGCGCTGGCGGCGGCCCAGGACGGGCTCCCGTTGGCGCTCGGGGTGTTCGGTGTCCTGCCGTTCGTGCTGGTCAGGCGGCGGTGGCTCGAGCGCGAGGACGAGTTCCTCCCCCGACGGTCGTAGGTGGTCGCCCCTCTCCAGCGGCCGGCGCGCCGTCCTCGGCGCAGGCGTCCGGCCCAGATCCTCCCGCCCGAGTGGAAGCCCACCCGGGCCACCGTGCGCGCCTCCGCGGGTCTCTGGACCCTGCAGAGCACCCTGCAGCGCCACGGCCTCGGCCCGGTCGCGGGCGTGGACGAGGCCGGGCGCGGGGCCTGCGCAGGACCGCTTGTCGTGGCGGCGTGCGTGCTGCGCGCCGGTGACGCCCGCCGGTTCGAGGGCCTCACCGACTCCAAGCTGCTCAGCCCCGCGCAGCGCGAGGAGTTCTACTACCGGATCGTGCGCCGCGCCGAGGACTTCGCGGTGATCGTGATCCCGCCCGCGGAGGTCGACCGGCGCGGCGTGCACGTCGCGAACATCGAGGGGATGCGACGCGCCGTGGCGGGCCTCGGCGCCCCGCCCGGCTACGTCCTCACGGACGGGTTCCCGGTCCGCGGCTTCGGCAGGCCGAGCCTCGCCGTGCCCAAGGGGGACCTGACGGCGGCGTGCGTCGCCGCGGCGTCCGTGCTGGCCAAGGTGACCAGGGACCGGATCATGGTGCAGCTCGACGGGCGGTTCCCGGACTACGGGTTCGCCGAGCACAAGGGCTACAACACCCCCACGCACGAGGCGGCGCTCGCCGAGCACGGTCCGTGCTCCGACCACCGGTTCTCCTTCGTGAACGTGGCGGCGGTGGCCGGGCGCGGGCGGCGGGCCGGGTTGGTCCAGAATGGTGCGGCCACGGACGGGATCCCCGTCTGGGAGGTCGAGGCTGGGGGAGAGCTGTCGTGAGCGCCGAGGATCTCGAGAAGTACGAGACCGAGATGGAGCTCACGCTCTACAAGGAGTACCGGGACATCGTCTCCCAGTTCTCCTTCGTCGTGGAGACCGAGCGCCGCTTCTACCTGGCCAACTCGGTGGACGTGGCCCCGCGCAACAGCGACGGCGAGGTCTACTTCGAGGTCCGCATGTCCGACGCGTGGGTCTGGGACATGTACCGCCCCGCGCGCTTCGTGAAGAACGTCCGGGTGCTCACCTTCAAAGACGTCAACATCGAGGAGCTGGACAAGCCGGACCTCCGGCTGCCGGAGGGCAACCAGTTCGGCCAGTAGCACGCGGGACCGACGTCCTGCGGCGCGCGCGGGCGGCGCGAGTGGGGTTGTCCACCGCACGCGGCGGCTGTGGACCGATTCTCCGGTTCGGCCCCCGCGGTCGTGCCGGCCGGTCATCGTCTGGGGCATGGCAGCGAAGGACGAGCTCGGCCGCCGCGGTGAGGACATCGCGGTCAGGTATCTGCAGGACAAGGGTCTGGTCGTGCTGGACCGGAACTGGCGGTGCCGGGACGGCGAGATCGACGTCGTGGCCACCGAGCGCACGCGGGAGTCGAGCAGGCTCGTCGTCTGTGAGATCAAGACCCGCTCCGGCACCCGGTACGGGGAGCCGACCGAGGCTGTCACGGGCCTGAAGGCGCACCGGATCCGGCAGGTCACCCGGGCCTGGCTCGCGGCGCACCGGGTGGGCTGGTGCGAGATCCGGTTCGACGTCGTGGCCGTGCTGATGCGCCCCGGCCGCGAGGTGACCCTGCAGCACGTCGAGGGTGCGTTCTGATGGGGCTCGCGCGGGGCTGGTCCGTGGCACTGCACGGGGTGGACGGCGTGGCCGTGGAGATCGAGGCGCTCGTCGGCGGCGGGATCCCCGGGGTACAGATCGTCGGGCTGGCGGACACGGCGTTGCAGGAGTCCGTGCACCGGATGCGGTCGGCGGTGCTGAACTCCGGCCGCGAGTGGCCCGCGGTGCGGATCCTGCTGGCCCTCTCACCCGCCACGCTGCGCAAGTCCGGGTCCCGGTTCGACCTGGCCCTCGCCGTGGCGGTGCTGGCCGGGGCCGGGGTGGTCGATCCCGAGCGGCTGGCGGGCACCGTCCTGATCGGCGAGCTGGCACTCGACGGGCGGGTCCGGCCGGTCCGCGGAGTCCTGCCCAGCGTCCTGGCGGCGCGAGAGGCTGGGCTCCGTCGGGTCGTCGTGCCGGAGGCGGCGCTCGCCGAGGCCGCGCTGGTGGAGGGCGTCGAGGTGTTCGGCGCGACCAGCCTGGAGCAGGTCGTGGGGTGGTTCGCGGGGGAGCGACAGCTGGACCGCCCCGGCGAGGTTCCGCCCCCGCCGCCGTCGCACTTCCCGGAGCTGGCGGACGTCGTGGGCCAGCCCGATGCCCGGCACGCCCTCGAGGTCGCCGCGGCGGGCGGGCACCACCTGCTGCTGGTCGGCCCGCCCGGAACCGGCAAGACCATGCTGGCCCGCCGGATCATCGGCCTGCTCCCGGAGCTGGACCGGGACGAGGCGCTCCAGCTCGCGTCCATCCGGTCCCTGGTCGGCGAGCTGCCCGCGGACCCGTTGAGCCGGGTGGCACCGTTCGAGGCGCCGCACCACTCCTCGTCGATGGCCGCGCTGCTCGGCGGCGGCAGCGGGATCCCGCGCCCCGGCGCGGTCTCGCTGGCCCATCGCGGCGTCCTCTTCCTCGACGAGTGCACCGAGTTCCCGCCGCACGTGCTGGACTCGCTGCGCACTCCGCTGGAGGAGGGCGAGGTCCGCCTCGCGCGGGCGGACGGCTCCGTCCGCTACCTGGCCCGGTTCCAGCTGGTGCTGGCGGCCAACCCGTGCCCGTGCGCGCCTGCGCGGGACCGGGACTGCGTGTGCACCTCCACGGTGCGGCGCCGCTACGTCGGGCGGCTGTCCGGCCCGCTCATGGACCGGGTCGACATCCGCACGCGGATGGTGCCGTCGACCGAGATCGGGGGACCCGAGAGTGCGGGCGAGGCGACCGCGGTGGTCCGGTCGCGCGTGCTCGCCGCCCGTGCCGCGGCGGCGGAGCGCTGGTCCGCCCACGGCTGGCGGACGAACGCCGAGGTCCCCGGCCCGGCCCTGCGCCGCACGTTCGGCCTGCCGAGATCGGTCGTGCGACCCCTGGAGGAGCGGATGCGGGCCGGGGACCTGTCGGCCCGAGGCGCCGACCGCGCTCTGCGGGTGGCCTGGACGCTCGCTGATCTCGCGGGCGCCACCTCGCCCGACCGCGAGACCATCCACACCGCGCTGTACTTCCGCGAGCGTGCTCGACCGGAAGGACGCGCCGATCACGGCCGCGGTCACCGACTCCGGTTCGGCGAGCGCGGAGCGCACCTCCTCGGCCAGCGCGGCGAGGTCCTCG
>NZ_JACBXB010000433.1 GCF_013870575.1 Pseudonocardia pini | reverse complement strand
ACCTCGTCCGGCAGCGCCTCCAGCCACCGCCGCATGGTCGACTCCCGGCGACCCCGTTGCAGCGCGGGCAAGGCCTGCTCGACCAGGTCCGCGGCCCGCGTGACGTGTCCGCCCGCCAGCGCGTGGTCCACGGCGTCGTCCCGGTCGCCGGTGCGCTCGTACCAGTCGCAGGCCCGCCGATGCAGCTCGGGCACGGCCGCGGCCTGCTCGTCGCGCAGGTGCGCCTGCAGGACGTCGGCGAACAGGTGGTGGTAGCGGTACCAGCGGCGGCGGTGGTCCAGCGGGACGAGGAAGAGGCTGTTCCGCTCGAGGACGTCGAGCATGGCCCGGCCGTCGTCTCGGCCGGTGACCGCGTCGCAGAGCGCGGCGGTCATCCGGGTCAGGACTGAGGTCTGCAGCAGGAAGGTCCGGACCCGGTCCGGCTGGCGGTGCAGGACCTCCTCGACCAGGTAGTCGATGATGTAGCGGTCGTCCCCCGCGAAGCCGTCGATGAACCCGGAGGCGTCGTCGTGGTGCTGCAGGGACAGCGCTGCGAGCTGCAGTGCCGCGATCCAGCCCTCGGTGCGCCCGTCGAGCGCGGACACGTCCTGCGCGGACAGGGCGAGCCCCCTGACGTCGTTCAGGTACGCCGACGCCTCCGGCCGGGTGAACCGCAGGTCGGCCGCCCGGATCTCGACGAGGTCCCCGCGGCTGCGCAGCCGCGCCAGCGGGAGGGCCGGATCGGCGCGCGTGGCGATCACCAGGTGGACCTGGGCGGGCAGGTGCTCGACCAGGAACGCCATGCCCTCCTGGACCTCAGGCGAGTCGACGACGTGGTAGTCGTCGAGCACGAGCACCACCTCGCCCGGCAGCGCCGCGAGGTCGTTGACCAGTGTGGCGAGGACCGCGTCCGCGGGAGCCCGCGACTCCAGCAGGGCCAGCGCGGCGGCGCCGACGTCGGGTGCCACCGTGCGCAGCGCGGCGACGACGTAGGACCAGAACACGACCGGGTCGTCGTCGCGCCGGTCGAGGGAGAGCCAGGCCGCCGGCGCGCCGTCGGCGAGCCACTCGGTCACCAGTGTCGTCTTGCCGAACCCGGCCGGTGCCGACACCACCGTCAGGGCGGCCTCGGCACCCGCCGCGAGACGTGCGGTCAGCCGGGCCCGCCCCACCAGGCCACGTCGCCGCCGCGGGACGTGCAGCTTGGTCGTGACAAGGGGGCCCACCACAACCACCTCTCGCGAACGGCGGCGACACGGCGCACTCGACTCGAGCCGCATCGTGTCAGCCGCACCACGCGGTGTCGACCGCGTCGCCCCGGTGCGTGGGTCCGTCGAGCGGGCGCTGCTGCTCGGGGGCGCCTCTCGGCCCCGAGCAGCAGCGCCGGGGGTCAGCGGCGGGCGCCTCGACGGCCGTAGGCACCGGCCACGATCGCCACACCGATCACGGCGACGACGAGCTGGACGAGCAGTTCGAGCCAGTCGATGCCGCTGGTGGCGGTGGGGATGCCGATGGCGCGGGCGATGAACGTGCCGATGAAGGCGGCGACGATGCCGACGACGATCGTCAGCCAGATCGGGATGTTCTGCTTGCCGGGCAGGATCAGGCGGGCGAGTGCGCCGATGATCGCGCCGATGACGATGGCGGTGATGACTCCGGTGACGGTCATGATTCTCTCCTCGGGTCCAGCGGTGCGTGCATCGTGGGCACGTCGGGTTCGTCCCGCTCGGCGGGCTAGGCCGAATGCCGGACCCGGGTCGAGGTCGTTCCCGAACCGTGACCGCACGGAGACACGCGGAGCCCTACCGCAGCTGCGCGGTGCCGGTGCCGGTGAGTCGCGGCGCCGCCGCCGCGGTGCGGCCGGTGAGCAGCAACAGCAGGGCGGCCGCCGGGCCGCGGATCTCCGTGGCGGCCGCTCCCCGGTCCGCGACCCAGTCGACGTCGGTCGCCACGAGTCGGGTGGTGCGGAACCGCCGACGGGCCCAGAACGGCCAGCCCATCCGCCAGACGCGGTCCAGCGCGGCCACGGCGCCGTCGGGGGGCGTCGGCACGGAGCGGCCCAGGGGGAGCGCGATGTCCTGGACGTGGACGAGGGTGTCCATGACCAGGTTGTCGAGTGTGGTGACGGCGGGCTTGCGACGACTGTCGGCGTCTCGGAGCAGCTCGGCCGCGAGATCGGCGTCGGTGCGTCCGGCGTGGGCGATCGCGAGGTCGCGGTTCAGCCGGTCGAAGTCCCCGCGGGCACGGACCCCGTCGACGACGATGCGGAACGCCGACGGTGACCGCGGCGTCAGGGCGACGTGGGCGGCCACGTCGCGGACCCGCCACTCGTGGCACAGCGAGGGCTGCTCCCACTCGGACTCCGAGAGACCTGCCAGCAGCTCGGCCAGGACGCGGCGCTGCGAGGCGACGATCTCCCACTTCACGTGCTGCTCCATCGGTACCCCCGAAGAAGGTCAAAGACTTTGACTGATTTGTTCAAAGTCTCTGACTATCTCGTACCCTCGTCAAGCGTGACGGACATCCTCAACCTGGGCGTGCTGCTGTTCCTGCCCTACCGCGCGATGGAGACCCGGGTCTTCACCGGGCTCGCGGCGGCGGGGTTCGACGACTTCACCCCGGCACAGGCCCGCGTGTTCCAGCGGATCGCACCGAGTGGCAGCAGGCTGACCGAGCTCGCCGAGCAGGCAGGCACCAGCAAGCAGGCGGCGGGGTTCCTCGTGGACCAGCTCGAGCGGTCGGGCTACGTCGAGCGTGAACCCGACCCGGCGGACGGACGGGCGCGGTTGGTCCGGATCGCGCCCCGGGGCCGACGCACCGTCGAGGTGTCACGGGAGATCGTCGCCGAGGTGGAGGCCGAGTGGGCCGCGCACCTCGGGCCGCGGCGGATGCGCCAGCTGGGCGCGATCCTCACCGACCTGCGCGAGGTGACCGACCCCTGGCGATAGCGCGGTCGCGCTCGTTCCGGACCCCTGCGGCGCGTGTCGCCGAGAAGCTGCGCTCCGACAGGCTTGTAACGCCGCGGCTCGCGGCGTCGATAGACCTCGACGACACACGCTGCGCCCCATCGGCGACGGCGACGGTGATCGGGCGTCGACGACGGCGTCGGACATCGATCGGGTCCGGAGAGCCGTCGCTCTCTCGGCGGCCGTCCGGGGATTCCAGCAGCTCAGGGGCCACGCATGCCCCAGCCCGGGTGCCCTGGGTCCGCGCGCACACGTCGTCGGCCCCCTTCGAAGCCCGCCCGGCACCTCAGTCCGCTACCGCGAACGAAGGAGCCACGGATGTCGCACTGTCCGTACGAACCCGACGCCGCCCCCCGCAGTCCGTCCGCCGCGGACGAGGACCCACCGTTCGGTGTGGTCGTGGAGCGGCGTGGGCGCGCGGTCGTGGTGCACGTCTCGGGCGAGATCGACGCGCTCACGATCGACAGGGTGGACGCGGCCCTGTCGACGGTCACACCGGGCGGCCTGCTGGTCGTGGACCTGACGGAGGTCCGCTTCCTCGGTTCCGTCGGCCTGGCCGCGCTGGTGGCCGCCCGCAACCGGGCCGGACGCCAGGGCGCGGACACCCGCGTGGTGGTCGGCGACAACCGGGTCGTGCTGCGCCCGTTGGAGCTCTCCGGACTGCAGGACGAGTTCGCGCTCTTCGCCGACACCGAGCAGGCCCTCGGCTGAGCCGTCTCCGGTGTGCGCCCGGTGGGCAGGGGGACAGGTCGCAGCGGAGTCTTTTCGAAGACGGCCACAGCGACGGATCCAGGCCCTCGACAGGCGTCCCCCTTCGGCTGCGCGCCGGGGGAGCGACCTCATCGCTCACGACGGGGGGCCTCCGGCCCCGGGTCCTCGGTGCTCAGTCGTTCGAGGCAGGCGAGCAACTCCAGGGTGCCGGTGAAGGGGTGGGCGACGCTGGACGTCGCGCGTCGGACGGTGCCGCGCACGCGGCCGTCCGTCTCGGTGAGGTCGACGACGAGTTCCATGCCCACGAGCCTGCTCCCGCGGCCGCGGCGGGTCCCTGGGGAAAGTCCCTAGGCGGCTGCCGAAGACCCCGGCCCACTGCGCGCCGCCCGCACTGCGTTGTCGGCCTCGCGAAGACCCTGTAGTCCGCCTGCTTCTCGTGGTCGAGCGTCGAGGTCTCCGGGACGCCGCCTGCGAACTGGAGGTTCAGCCCGGAACCACGGCGGGTGCCGGTGGCTCAGCCCAGCACGACGGACGAGCCGGAGAGCCGTTCCGCCGTCACGGTCTCGCCCCCGTCGACCGCCCGCAGGGTGCTGGTGTCGAGCGTGGGCGCCGGGCTGCGGACGTCGCCACGCTTGGCGATCCCGACCTGGGTGCCGTCGAACAGGACGATCCAGCCGATGCGGGTCGAGATGCCCTCGACGGCCCGCTTGTTCTCGTACAGCCCCGCGTCGCTCCCGGTGACGGCGATCCGGGCCGAGAACGGGTGCGCGACACCGCCGACGGTCACGGTGCCCAGCAGGGACCGCTGGTCCGCGGTCGCCGCGACGGAGTTCGCCGGGGTGCGCCCGTGCAGCAGGACCCGGTCCCCCTCGACGGTGCCTTCCAGCCAGGCCTCGACCGACTTGCCGTCGCAGAGATAGCCGACGGCGCGGCCTGCCTTGAAGCCGATGGCCAGTGCCAGACCGTCGGCGGTCCGGCCCGTGTAGACGGCCTCGGTGAT
>NZ_JACBXB010000432.1 GCF_013870575.1 Pseudonocardia pini | reverse complement strand
CACTCGTCCGTCACGGGGCGACCGGAACCCGCCCGGCGCACGTACCACCACGCCCCTGCGCCCGCGGTGCCGGCCAGCAGCCCGACCAGCACGACCCTGCGCCTGCGTCCGCGTCGGTCGGCCATGGTGACCCCCCTCGTGAAGTGCTGGGGCCAGCCTAGGTGTTCACCCACATGCCGCGCCCGGCGGCTCGGTGCCGGAAGGGTGACGTGCCGCCCAAGATCGCACGTTTCGTGCTCTCAGCGCGGCAAGATCTCTGGTTGGGTGCTCTCAGCGTGGTCCGAACAACACTCAGAGCACCTAATCTCCGATCATGAGACCGCTCGGGACGCCGGACCGCACACAACTCGCGATCTTGCCGCGCTGAGAGCACGAAACGTGCACCCCCCCAGTCCGTCACCGCCGCGCCGCCTTCACCCGCTCGTACCGCGCCAGCGCCTCCTCCCGCTCGGCCTTGTGGTCGACCATCGGCTCGGGATAGCCGTCCGGGATCCCGTCGGGCAGCTTCCACGGCTGGTGCACGGCCTTGCCCTCGATCCCGCGCAGCTCCGGGACGAACCTGCGCACGTAGTCGCCGTTCGGGTCGAACTTCTCCCCTTGGGTGACGGGGTTGAACACCCGGAAGTAGGGCGACGCGTCGGTGCCGCTCCCCGCGGTCCACTGCCAGCCGTGCTGGTTGGAGGCCAGGTCGCCGTCGACGAGCAGCTGCATGAAGTGCCGCGCCCCCCACCACCACGGCAGGTGCAGGTCCTTGACCAGGAACGATGCCACGATCATCCGCAGCCGGTTGTGCATCCACGCCTCCGCGCGGAGCTGGCGCATGCCCGCGTCGACGATGGGGAAGCCGGTGCGGCCTTCCTTCCAGGCGTCGAACTTGGCGTAGGCCTCCTTGTCGGAGGCGACCGGGAGGGCGTCGAACGCGCGGTCGTAGTTCTTGCGCGCGGAGTCGGGGCGCTGGAAGAGGATGTCCGCGTAGAACTCCCGCCAGGCGATCTCGGTGCGGTAGGTGTTCGCGCTCTCCGACCGCTTCCTCGCGAGATCCGCCAGCAGGGTGCGGGGGTGCACGCAGCCGTACTTGAGGTAGGCGGACATCCGCGAGGTCCCGGGCTTGTCCGGGCGGTTGCGGGCGTCGCCGTAGTCGTCGACGGCCGCGTCGAGGAACTCCGCCCACGCGGCGAGCGCCGCCTTCTCCCCCGGCTCGACGAACTCGGCGTCGACCGAGACGTCGTCCGGGATCGGCACGGAGCCCTTCTTCGGCGGGTCCATCCACCTCACCGTGTTCGCGGAGGTGTCGGCCGGGCCGCGCCAGCCGTGGTCGGCCCACGCGCGCCGGAAGGGGGTGAAGACCTTGAACGGGTCGCCGTCGTTCTTCCGGACCCGGCCGGGGGCGACGGCGTAGGGCGAGCCGACCCGGTTGAGCTCTCGACCCGCATCGGCCAGGGCCTTCTCGACGCCCTCGTCCCGCTTCGCGCCGTACGGCCCGAAGTCCGCCGCGACGTGCACCGTGGCCGCGGACACCTCCTCGGCGATCCGCGGCACGACGTCCACGGGATCGCCCTCCACCACCAGCAGCCGGTCGCCGAGCGACCCGGACAGCTCGCGCAGGCAGCCGTAGAGGAAGTTCAGGCGGGCCCCGCCGCTCGGCCCGGTCAGCGCCGGGTCCAGCACGAACAGGGCGAGCGCCGCGTCCGACTCGGCGGCGGCCAGGAAGGTGGGCTGGTCCGCGACCCGCAGGTCGCGTCGGAACCAGACGACGGAGCGGTCGGCCATGGCCCGACGCTAACGGCGCCCGTCGCCCCTCGCGCGCCGAACGCCCCGGGCGAGCGACACGTGCACCCTCAGGTGACGACTCACGGGGTCGGGATGTCCGACTCGCGCGTCGAGAGTGGGGGACTCGCGGACGCACGAACGGCACTCTCGCCTCGGGGCGGGAGTGCCGTTCGGGGACTGCCGGTCAGCGGGAGCTGAAGTCCTTGTAGTCCCGCTCGCCCGAGCCCGTGTACAGCTGGCGCGGGCGGCCGATCTTGTTGGACGGGTCCGCCATCATCTCGCGCCAGTGCGCGATCCAGCCCGGGAGCCTGCCGAGCGCGAAGAGGACCGTGAACATCTTGGTCGGGAAGCCCATGGCCCGGTAGATCACGCCGGTGTAGAAGTCGACGTTGGGGTAGAGCTTGCGCTCGGCGAAGTAGTCGTCCGCGAGCGCCTTCTCCTCGAGCCGCATCGCGATGTCGAGCAGCGGGTCCGACACACCGAGGGCCTTGAGCACCTCGTCCGCGTTCTGCTTGACGATCTTCGCGCGCGGGTCGTAGTTCTTGTAGACCCGGTGCCCGAAGCCCATCAGCTTCGCGCCCTTCTCCTTGTTCTTCACGCGCTCGACGAAGGCGTCGACGTTGCCGTCCTCGGTCTGCTGGATGCGGGTGAGCATCTCCAGCACGGCCTGGTTGGCGCCGCCGTGCAGCGGCCCGAACAGCGCGTTCACGCCCGCGGAGATCGACGCGAACAGGTTGGCCTGCGACGAGCCCACCAGCCGGACCGTGGAGGTCGAACAGTTCTGCTCGTGGTCCGCGTGCAGGATCAGCAGCGTGTCGACGGCCTTGGCCATCACCGGGTCGACCTCGTACGGCTCGGCCGGGAACCCGAACGTCATGCGCAGGAAGTTCTCCACCAGACCCAGCGAGTTGTCCGGGTAGAGGAACGGCTGGCCGACGGACTTCTTGTAGGCGTACGCGGCGATGGTGAAGACCTTCGCCATCAGCCGGACCGTGGACAGCTCGACCGCGTCCTCGTCGAACGGGTCCAGCGAGTCCTGGTAGAAGGTCGACAGCGCCGACACCGCCGAGGACAGCACCGGCATGGGGTGCGCGTCCCGCGGGAAGCCGTCGAAGAACCCCTTGAGGTCCTCGTGCAGCAGGGTGTGCCTGCTGATGTCGGTGGTGAACTTGTCGAGCTCGGTCTGCGTGGGCAGCTCGCCGTAGATCAGCAGGTAGCTGACCTCGAGGAAGCTCGACCGCTCCGCCAGCTGGTCGATCGGGTACCCGCGGTAGCGCAGGATGCCCGCGTCCCCGTCGATGTACGTGATCGCCGAGGCGCAGGCCGCGGTGCTGGTGAAACCGGGGTCGAACGTCGTCATCCCCGTCTTCGCGAGGAGCTTGCTGACATCGACCGCCGATGCCCCCTCGGTCGGCGCCTTGATCGCCATGTCGTGCGTGCCGCCCGGGTAGGTAAGGACGGCGGTGTCTTCGTCAGCCATGTGGAGGTTCCCTCTCACACTCTCGTTTCTTCTGCGTTGCACGCCACGCTAGTGCGCGGGGGGCCCATCCGTACCGTTCGGCCGATCCCGTCACGTCCAGGAGCGGTCAGGATCACTCCCCGAGAGACTCCTGACGTGCGACCGGGGGCCATCGTCGTCCCCCGAAGGCGTGACGGCATCCGCTGAGCGGGTCACTGCTCGTCAGCGCGCCGCGACCGGCACCCGGTAGTCCCAGAACTCCCGGAACCGGAACACCACGGCGAGGGTCACGACGATCACGGCCACCCCGCCGATCCAGGAGGCCGTCCCCGGTCCGACGGCGGCCGCCGCGGACCCGTGCCACAGGTCGGCCAGCCGCGGCCCACCCACGACGACCACGCCGAACACGCCCTGCATCCGTCCGCGCATCTCGTCGGTCGCCACGGACTGCAGCATCGAGTTGCGGTACACCGAGCTGACCAGGTCGCCCGCGCCTGCGATCGCGAGGAAGAGCACCGCGAGCCACAACGACGACGTCAGGCCGAACAGCGCGACGCCCAGGCCCCACACGCAGATCGCCGCCGTGACGGCCACGCCCTGTCGCGCCACCCGCTGCAGCCAGCCGGACAGCACGCCGCCCGCGACCATCCCGACCGGGATCGCCGCGAACAGCAGGCCCATCGCGAACCCGCCGCCCGGGGGGTCCCCGAAGACGGTCTGGCTGATCTCCGGGAACACGGCGCGGGGCATGCCGAAGCCCATCGCGATCACGTCCACCAGGAACGACACCAGCAGCACCTTGTGCAGCGCGGCGTACCGGAAGCCGTCGACGATCTGGCGCAGCCCCGCCTTGCGCGGGCCCGCCTCCTGGGGCGGGACGGCGGGCAGCCGGAACGTGGCCCAGAGCGTGGCGAGCAGCAGGATCGCGTCGATCAGGTAGAGGGTGCCCAGCCCGATCACCGGGATCAGCACCCCCGCCAGCAACGGCCCGGCGACGGCGCCGATCTGCATGACCGTCATGTTCAGGGCGTTCGCCGCGGGCAGCTGCGCCGCGGGGATCAGCCGCGGGATCACCGCGGCCCTGGCGGGCTGGTTCATCGCCAGCATCGAGGACTGCACGGCGAACAGCACGAGCACGACCCAGACGTTCCCGACCCCGCTCGCGGCCACCACCCACAGCGCGAGCGAGGTCAGCGCGATCCCGGTGCCGGTGGCGAGGAGCATCACGCGACGGTCGACGGCGTCGGCGATCGCGCCGCCCCACAGCCCGAAGACCACGAGCGGGACCAGGCCGAACGCGCCCGTCAGGCCGACGTAGGCCGAGGAGCCGGTCATGGCGTAGATCTGCGCCGGGACGGCGACGACGGAGAGCTGGGCCCCGACGGTCGTGACGATCCCGGCCGCCCAGAGCCGCCGGTAGGCGGGCGTGCGCAGCGGGGTCGTGTCCGCGAACGTGCT
>NZ_JACBXB010000431.1 GCF_013870575.1 Pseudonocardia pini | reverse complement strand
GACGCGCGCGCCGAGCGCCCGGCCCGCCACGGAGGGCCAGATGTCCGGGTGATCAGCCGGTTCGGCCTGCGACGGCCCGTGGAAGGCCAACGAGTCGGCCAGGACCAGCAGCTCAGGTGACACCGATGTTGTACCCGGACAGCCGCCACCGCGGGTGGTCCGCCCGCCGCGCCACGACCGCCCACTTGCAGTTGCCCATCCCACCGATGATCGGCCACACGGACTCGGGCAGGTCCAGCAGCCCGGACACCATCCCGCCGATCATCCCGCCGTGCGCCACGAGCAGCACCGACTGCTCGCCGGGCTCGTCGGCGAGGTCCTGGTCGAGCTCCTCGACCACGGGCAGCGAGCGCTGCACGACCGCGACGCGGGACTCGCCGCCGGGCGGCGTCCACCGCGGGTCGCCGCGCCACTCGGTGATCTGGCCGGGGTAGTCCACGTCGACCTCGGCGACGCTGCGCCCCTGCCACTCGCCGAGGTGCGTCTCGCGCAGCCGCGGGTCGAGCTTCACGGGCAGCCCGATCGCCTCGGCCACCGTGTTCGCGGTGTCCACCGCACGGGACAGGTCGGAGCTGACGATCCGGTCGAACGGCATCGTGGCCAGCACCGGTGCGGCCCGCACCGCCTGGGCCCGGCCCTCCTCGGTGAGCTGCGAGTCGATGTGGCCCTGCATGCGTCCGGCGACGTTGTGGTCGGTCTGCCCGTGCCGCAGCAGGACGACCCGGCGCAGCGTCACTCCCCCTCCTCCGGCGCGGTCGTGCGCGCCTCCGGGAAGTCGATCGCGGGGCAGTCCTTCCAGAGCCGGTCCAGCCCGTAGAACCCGCGCTCCTCGGTGTGCTGCACGTGCACCACGACGTCCGTGTAGTCCAGCAGGACCCAGCGGCCCTCCCGGGTGCCCTCGCGCCGGGTGGGCTTGACCCCGTGCTCGCGCAGCTTCTCCTCGACCCCGTCGACGATCGCCTGGACCTGCCGCTCGTTGGGCGCCGAGGCCAGCACGAAGCAGTCGGTGATCACGAGCTGCCCGGAGACGTCCAGCACGACGATGTCCTGGGCCAGCTTGTCCGCCGCCGCCGCGACCGCGACCCGGGCGATCTCCACCGCCTCTGCCGTTGCCGTCACTCGGGCTCTCCCTCCGGCGGCCGCCGACCGGCCGCGCGGCCCCAGTGTGTCAGGCCGTCACCTCGGCCTCCGCGGGGAGATACAGGTTCCGCTTCGAGATGTACTGGACGACCCCGTCCGGCACCAGGTACCAGACCGGTCGACCGGCCGCGACGCGCTCCCGGCAGTCCGTGGAGGAGATCGCCATCGCGGGCACCTCGACGAGGCTGACCGCCCCCTTGGGGAGGTGCCCGTCGGCCAGCTCGTAACCGGGTCTGGTGACGCCCACGAAGTGCGCCAGCGCGAACATCTCCTCGACCTTGCGCCAGGACAGGATCTGGGCGAGCGCGTCGGCCCCGGTGATGAAGAACAGCTCGGAGTCCGGCCGTTGGCGGTGCAGGTCGGCGAGGGTGTCCGCGGTGTAGGTGGGCCCCTTCCGGTCGACGTCGACCCGGCTCGTGGAGAACCGCGGGTTCGACGCCGTGGCGATCACCGTCATCAGGTAGCGGTCCTCGGCCGGGCTGACGTCCGAGTCGGACTTCTGCCACGGCTGCCCGGTGGGCACGAAGACGACCTCGTCGAGCGCGAAGCGGTCCGCCACCTCGCTCGCCGCGACGAGGTGACCGTGGTGGATGGGGTCGAACGTCCCGCCCATCACACCGATCTTGCGCTGCATCGGCGCAGGATATCCCGAGTAACGCGGTCGTCACACGAACCACGTAGCGTTGTGTGAACCATTTGGTTCAACGGGAGGTCCCAGCATGTCCTACGGTTCCGCCGCGGTCGTTCCCCGGCGCGTCTCGTCGCCCGCCGAGGCCCGCGAGGTCGTCGAGGCCGAGGGCGCCGCGCTCGTCTCCGGCATCGCGTCGGAGGAGGCCGCGATGGACTTCGGCCGGGAGATGCTCGGGGACGAGCTCGTCCGCGTCGGCCGCCAGATCGAGGCCACCCGGGCGAACGCCGAGGCCGAGGGTGCCGTCGTCGAGCAGCAGCCCGCCGACGAACGCGGCCGCAAGCGGGAGGTCAGCCGGGACACCTCGCTGCCCATGCCCCCGCACAACGACGGGTTCGCCTTCGGCGACGAGGCCCCGGACCGGCTGTTCCTGCTGCAGGCCCGCCCCGCGGCCGACGGCGGCGAGAACTTCCTGGTCGACGGGCTCGCGCTCGTCGACCTGCTGCCCGCCGAGATCGCCGAGTTCGTCCGCACCGTGCCGATCGACCACTCCGAGCCCGGCATCCCGCAGGGCGTCACGAGCCCGATCCTGCGCACCACCCCGGCCGGGCGCCCGCAGGTGCGCCACCATCCGTTCCTCGCCCCGGTCCTCGGCCACGACGAGCAGTGGCCGTTCGTGCAGGCCTGGCTCGACGCCGTCGTGGCGGCCCGGGACACCGGCGCCCGGTTCCGGATGGACGCCGGCGAGATGGCGGTCGTGGACAACTACCGGATGTTCCACGGCAGGCACGGCTACGCCGACCCGAACCGGCTGCTCTACTCGATCTGGGGCTGGACGACCTCGGCGGTGGCGGTCCCGGACCGCGTGCTGGACATCGTGAACGCCGGGCGCCCCGCGGGCTGAGCCGCCCGCGCCCGCGCGCACCGCTCGGCGAACCCGGCGGCCGCGGCGGAGTGGGTCTGCGCCACCTCCGCGGCCTCTCCGGTACTGAGCAGGTCGAACTGCAGCCCGCGCCAGAGCGCCACGATCTCGCGGCCGATCAGCCCGGCCTCCGGCTCGGGCACGCCCTCGGCCCGCAGCTGCCCGACGACGAGGTTCGTCCAGTCCCGTCCGACGCGGGCGAGGAACTGGTCGAACCGTCCCGGCTGGTGCAGCGCCACCCCGTAGACCTCGAAGAACAGCCGGTGGAACGGGTGGTTCTCGGCGGCCGCGATGCCCGCCCAGCAGCGGTCCAGGCGCTCGCCGAGCGGCTCGGGGCCCGCGAACCCGGCCATCGCCGCGGCGAACACCGGGAAGCGGTGCGACGCGGCGAGCAGGGCCTCCTCGATCAGCCGCTCCTTGCTGGCGAAGTAGTACAGCAGCATGCGGTTGTTGGTGCCGATGGCCGCGCCGAGCTTGCGCAGGGTCAGCTCGGCGATGCCGTGCTCGAGGACGTAGCCCGCGACCAGGCCGAGCAGGCGGTCCCGCTCCGACTCGACCGCGGCTCCCATGGCGCACACCGTACCCATCCACCAGGAAGGCCCTCCCGGGACACGCGATCCCGCCCAAGCGGGGCCATGCGCCCCACCGCCGCGGGCGTGCAGGCCCCGCCCGTGCGCGAGTACGCGGACTCCCCCGAGTTCGTGCAGCGCCAGGCGGCCGACGCGTCGATCGTGACCCCGGACCACCTGCAGCACCTCGTGCGCGAGGTCGTCGAGAAAGCCGCCGCGGATCTCGGGGCCCGCCCCGGTACGGATCGACGCCGGGGCTCAGTAGAGGTGGCGGAACTGCACGCTGATCCGCGCCGCCGCCGAGCGCACCTTCGGCACCCCGTGCTGCCAGGTCCGCTGGCACGTCCCGCCCATGACGAGGAGGTCCCCCGGGCCGGGCAGGAAGCCGACCGACGCCCCGCCCCCGTGTGGGCGGAGCCGGAAGGGCCGCACCCCGCCCAGGGAGACCAGGGCGACCACCGCGGTGTCCCGTTCGCGGGCCACCCGGTCGCCGTGCCAGGCCACGCTGTCGGCGCCGTCCCGGTAGAGGTTGGCCCCGACCTGCGTGAACTCCACGCCGTAGCGCGCGGAGAGCAGGGCCGCGGCCTCGCCGAGCACCGGATCCGGCGCCTCCGGGGTCGACCAGCGGTGCGTGAGCCGCGGCTCGGGCAGGGTCCGCTCGTACATCCGGACGTCTCGCTGGGCCCACGGGGTGTCGCGGAGCAGCCGGTCGAACAGGTCGTCCGCACCCCGCAGCCAGCCGGGGGCGAGATCGACCCACGCGCCCGTGCCCAGCTCGTGACGGACGAGCCCGCCGAACCCGCCGTCGACGGCGAGCGCGGGCCCGTCGAGCAGGGAGGGCTGCCAGGCCAGGTCCATGCCGACGACCCTACGCCGCGCTCTCGAACATCAGTTCGATTTCTCATTCAATGAGACTGTACTCCCGCATTTTGGTACGAGTCGGTACCGTCCCAGATCATGTCCACCCCGCCCTCCCCGCGCCGCTGGGCGATCCTGGTCGTCGGCGTGCTGGCCCAGACCGGCGCCTGCGCCTTCGTCTACGGCGTCCCGTTCCTCGTCCCCACCCTGCGGGACACGCTGGGGCTCTCGCTCGCCGCCGCCGGGACCTACGTGGCCGCGCCGACCGTCGGCCTGCTGCTGACCCTGATCGCCTGGGGCGCCGCCGCCGACCGGTTCGGCGAGCGGCTGGTGATGGGCACCGGGCTCACGCTGACGGCCGCCGCGGTCGGTGTCGTGGCGCTGGCGACGCCCACCGCACAGCCCGCGGTCCTCGCCCTGCTGGCCCTGGGCGGTGCCGCCGGGGGCTCGGTGTTCGCCGCCAACGGGCGCATGATCATGGGCTGGTTCCCGCGCACCGAGCGCGGGCTCGCGATGGGGATCCGACAGACCTCGCAGCCCCTGGGCGTCGCGCTCGGCGGGCTGGTGCTGCCGAGCCTGGCCCAACGGATCGGGCCGTT
>NZ_JACBXB010000430.1 GCF_013870575.1 Pseudonocardia pini | reverse complement strand
GACACCTGCGGCCACGCGGGCGGCTCGGGCACGGGAGCCGGAGCAGGGTCCGGCGTCGGCAGGCTGACCGGGATGAAGGCCGGGAAGGCGGTCGCGAGGGTGTGGTTCGCGTTCTCCTGGTAGCGGTTCGCGGCGTCGGCGGCCTTCTGCCGGTTGCCGTCCGACAGCTGCGCCGCGGCCCGCGTCCCCGCGGCCGTGTCGAGGGTCTGGATCCCGGCGAGCTCGGTGTTCGCCGCGGAGTAGTGCTGGGCCTGGTCCTGCAGCGCCTGGGCCGCGGAGCCGAAGGAGTACGCCCCGACCCGGCCCGGTTCGCCCAGCCTGCGCAGGTAGGCCGCCGTGCTCTCCGCCGCCGTGCCCTCGTGCACCTCGACGTAGGCCCGCTCGATCGCCACCATCTGCGCGTTGATGTCCCGGAGCCGCTCCGCCACCCCCGCCAACGCCTCCGCCGCCGCCCGCATCGACGCAGGCCCCTGCCCCGCGATCACCGGATCCCGGATCTCCCGCAGCGGCATCCCCTCGAAGACCACCGCAGTGCCTGCGTAGCTGGCCCCACTCATCGACGCGCCTCGTTCTCTCTGCTCCATCGTCTTTACGCTTCCCCCAGGGTGACCAGCACGGACGCCGACACGTTGACTGCCGCTTCGCATAGTCGAGGAGCCTCGGCCTTCAGCGAATTGGCGTGCACCACGAGCACCTGGCGCTCAGCCAGGCCGACCCAGACCTCGCACGTCGGTGACGTTCCAGGACTGAGCCGAAGAGCCGGGTAGCTCCTGATCTCGAACTCCTCAAACGTCTCGAACGTGTCTCTTTGCGCGTACACGAAATCGAGGCCCAGGTCAGTGTTGATCACGATGTCCACATCGAGGGACTTGTCCGGGCTACGCCAGGCACACGATGAGGCCGCGGCGGTCGACTCATCCGCAGCCGTGGTGACCGAAAGACCGACCGCTTGAGCGGCCTCAGCGTCGAGAACTGAGCACGCAACTACACCGCGTACGTCGAGCGGCCGCGAGACGCTTCGTTGGGGACCCTCGAGGCTCAGGTCCGGCGATGGCAGAGGGTCGGAAGGAGTTCGATCAGTCCCCGAGTCATCGGCGCCGCATGCGCAGCAGAGGGTCAGGAGCCCAGCTGCGAGAAGCGCTCCGGTGCGGCGGCGGTTCGAGCTCACGCCCGGGCCCCGATGTCCACCTGCCGATACCCCTCGGCCTGTCGCACGATGGCCTCTCTCGCCGCGATCATGCTTCCTCGCCAACTACTGAGGTAGTCGATCGAGGCGCGGAGCATGAGTGAGCTCTGCAGCGCGGCGTTGCGACTCACAGGATCCTCACCCGCGCTCACGATCCTGGGCGCCCGCAGCTGATGTTCGAGGTCCACGATGTCGCGGATCACGGAATCCAGTCTCGCGACCAAGGTGTGAACCCGCTCCGGGTCCACGCGTAGCGCGGTGGCGGCACTCGGCGTCTCGAGGCGCACAGGGACGGGTTCGGGGTCGTCCCAGCGTGGGGCGGTCATGGGCTGATGATCGCAGGCCGAGGGGCGGGTCAGGGGCGAACGACGAGATCGTTCACACCCGTGAATCAGAGCAGCTGCATCCGGGCCTGGACGAGGGAGTCCTGGACGAAGGTCAGCCAGTGGTAGACCCCCAGGTGCGGGGCGCGGGGGTCCTCCTCCGGGAACTCCTCGGGTGTCTCCTCCGAGACGTCGAGGGCGGTGCCGAGGGCGAGCCGGACGTCGTTGAGCGCCGTCAGCCACTCGTCCGCCTGCTCCGGCGCCAGCTCGACCCGGCCGCCGTGCGTCGGCAGCGCGGCGAGCACCGCGGAGGCGGCGTGCTGCTTGGCCTCGATGAGCTCGGGCTCGTGCAGCGAGCGCAGGCCCGCGGCGAGGTCCGCGTCCTCCATCGTGAAGTCCGGGAGCAGCCGGGCGAGGACCCGGTCCTCGGGCCGCTTCGACGGACCTGTCCTCATGCCGGTCAGCTCGGCGAGCTCGTCCGTGGGCGACTCGCCCTCCCGCGCCTCGAGCATCTGCAGGACCTCGCCGACCAGCCCGCGCAGGACGGTGGACTCCTGCTCCTCCAGCGTGGTGACCAGCCGCACCCGCGACCCGCGACCCGCGCGCTTCCAGCCGTTCACGTGCGCTGCATGGTGGCCCAGAGGCCCGCTGCGTGGAGCTTCGCGACGTCGCCCTCGATCTTGTCCTTGTCCCCGCTGGACACGGCAGCCTTGCCCTTGTGGTGCACGTCCAGCATCAGCGCGGTGGCCTTCTGCTCCGGGTACCCGAAGATCTTCTGCAGCACGTAGGTCACGTAGGACATGAGGTTGACCGGGTCGTTCCAGACGACCGCCTGCCACGGGGTGTCCCCAGTGGTCTCGGTATCCGGGTCGACGGCAGGGTCCACCCGCGTGGCGGGCGAGCTCAGCGGCACGGACATGTCTCCATGGTGACACGCTCCCCCACGCCCGCAGAACGCCGCATAGGCTCACCACATGAGCGGCAACGGGAGCACCGCGCTCCTCACCGACATGTACGAGCTGACCATGGTCGCCGCGGCGCTCGCCGACGGCACCGCGGACCGTCAGTGCACCTTCGAGCTCTTCGCCCGCAGGCTCCCGGACGGGCGCCGCTACGGCGTCGTCGCGGGCACCGGCCGGGTGCTGGAGTCGTTGGCGGACTTCCGGTTCGGCGACGAGGAGCTGGCCTCCCTGCAGGGCGGGCTCGACGACCGCATGCTCGCCTGGCTGAAGGACTACCGGTTCTCCGGGGACGTCGACGGCTACCCCGAGGGCGAGCTCTACTTCCCCGGCTCCCCCATCCTCACCGTCACGGGCACCTTCGCCGACGCGTGCGTCCTCGAGACCCTCTTCCTCTCGATCCTCAACCACGACAGCGCGATCGCCTCCGCCGCGGCCCGGATGGTCACGGCCGCGGGGAGCCGCCCGCTCATCGAGATGGGCTCGCGGCGCACCCACGAGGAGGCCGCGGTGTCCGCCGCCCGCGCGGCCTACCTGGCGGGCTTCGCCACGACGTCGAACCTGGAGGCCGCCCGCCGCTACGGCGTCCCCGCCGCGGGCACCGCCGCGCACGCCTGGATCCTCCTGCACGACGACGAGCTGGGCGCGTTCTCCGCGCAGGTCGAGGCCCTGGGCACGGACACCACCCTGCTCGTGGACACCTACGACATCCACCGCGGCATCGAGCTCGCGATCGAGGCGGCGGGGCCGGAGCTCGGCGCGATCCGGATCGACTCCGGTGACCTCGGCGTGATGGCCCACCAGGCCCGCGAGCAGCTGGACTCGCTCGGCGCCGTGAACACCAGGATCGTGCTGTCCGGCGACCTCGACGAGTACGCCATCGCGAGCCTGCGCGCCGAGCCGGTGGACTCCTACGGGGTCGGGACGAGCGTGGTCACCGGGTCCGGCGCGCCGACGGCGGGCATGGTCTACAAGCTCGTCGAGGTGGACGGGCGGCCGGTCGCGAAGCGGTCGTCGAGCAAGGAGTCGCGCGGCGGGCGCAAGTCGGCGCTGCGCCGCTACAAGCCCACCGGGACCGCGGTGGAGGAGGTCGTGCACCTGGCCTCGACCACGGTGGAGCGGGGCCCCCACGACCGCGTGCTGCCGATCCCGCTGGTCCGCGGCGGCGACGCCCTCCCCGACCTGCCCACCCTCGACGAGGGCCGGGAGCGGCTGCGTCAGGCGCTGGTCTCCGTGCCGTGGGAGGGCCTGAAGCTCTCCAAGGGCGAGCCCGCCATCCCGACCGTCTTCCCGGGGGCGTGAGGTGGCCCGCGCCCTGATCGTCGTCGACGTCCAGAACGACTTCTGCGAGGGCGGCTCGCTCGCCGTGGCGGGCGGCGCCGCGATCGCCGCCGAGATCTCCGCGCAGGCCCGCAGCGGGGAGTACGCGGCCGTGGTCGCGACCCGGGACTTCCACGTCGACCCCGGCGACCACTTCAGCGACACCCCGGACTTCGTGCACAGCTGGCCGGTGCACTGCGTGGCGGGGACGCCGGGGGCGAGCTTCCATCCCTCGCTCGACGTCGCGCGGATCGAGGCGGTGTTCGACAAGGGCCAGTTCACCGCGGCGTACTCCGGGTTCCAGGGCGCGGAGCCCGGCCAGGTCGCTCTGCAGGCGTGGTTGCACCACAAGGGGATCGACGCCGTCGACGTCGTCGGGATCGCCACCGACTACTGCGTGCGCGCCACCGCGCTCGACGCCCTCGGTGCCGGTCTGTCCACCCGGCTGCTGCCGGACCTGTGTGCCGGCGTCGCCCCCGAGTCCACCGACCGGACCCTGGCCGAGCTGCGGGAGGCGGGCGTCACCCTCCGCTGAGCCGCCACGCCGTCGGCGTCACGCCGTGGGCGGTGCGGAAGCGGCGCAGGAAGTAGCCGGGGTCCCGGTAGCCGACCCGCCCCGCCACGTCGGCGACGGTCAGGGTGGTCTCGGCGAGCAGCCTGCGCGCCTCGCGCATCCGCCGCTCGGTGATCCACTGCTGGACGGTGCGGCCGGTGGTGCGGCCGACCACGGTCGTCAGGTGCCCGGGGGTCAGCCCGACGGCGGCGGCGACGTCCCGCAGCGACAGGGTGTCGGCGAAGCGGTCCTCGATCACCGCGAACACCCGGGCGACGAGGGGGTCGACCTGCTCCCGACCGTCGACGCCGAGCCTGCCGAGGCGCACCAGGAGCAGGGTGAGCAGGGCGCGGGCGGCGTCGGCGTAGCCCTCGCGA
>NZ_JACBXB010000042.1 GCF_013870575.1 Pseudonocardia pini | reverse complement strand
GCGAGCCCGCCCGCCGAGGAGAGCACCCCGAAGTAGGCGCCGAGCCGTCGCTCCCCGGCCAGCCGCGGCACGAGGTCCTGCGCGATCGGGACGGCGAGAATCTGCCCGGCGGTGAGCAGCACGACGAACGCCACGGCGGGCCAGACCTCCGGTACGGACTGCGCCGCGGCCACCACCGCGAACCCGCAGGCCATCAGCCCGAATCCGAGGACCAGGGCGCGGGTGCCGCCGGTCCGGCGAGCCCACCGCGTCACGGGCAGCTGTCCGACGACCACCATCACCGACGCCACCACGAACAGCCACCCCAGCGCGGACTCGGCGCCCACCCTCGTCAGCTCGGCGGGCAGCGCGAGGTAGAGCTGGTTGTAGCAGAGCAGGTAGGCCGAGTAGCCCGCCGCGAACGCGAGGAACCGACGGTTGGCCAGCACCTCGGCCCAGCCTGCGAGGAGCGGTTCCCCGGCGTGCGGAGCGGTGCGCCGCGGCAGCCAGACGGCGTGCGCCACCAGGATCAGCACGAACGCGCCCGCGGCCACCAGGCACGCCAGCCGGAAGTCGACGAGCAGCAGCGCGGTCCCCACCAGCGGCCCGACGACCGACCCGAGCTGCCCGCTCACGGCGAACATCGCGAAGACGTCCGCGCGGGTGATGGGGCCTCCCGTGCCGCCGGGCGGCTCGGTGCCCCGGGACCGCGTGGTGAGCTCGGCCTCCAGCTCACCGGCCTCCCTCGCCAGCGACGACTCGACGGCCGGGGAGAACAACGCCGCCGCGAACCCCGTCAACAGCGCTCCCGCGATCACACCCGGCACCGTCCCCGAGACCCCGAGCAGGACGAAGCCCCCGACCCGCAGGACGCAGCCGGCGAGGATGACGGGTTTGGCACCCCATCGATCGGCCAGGGCACCCCCGACCACGAACAGGCCCTGCTGGCTGAAGGTCCGCAGCCCCAGCACCAGCCCGACCGTCCCGCCCGCGAGCGCGAGGTCCTCCGCCAGGTGCGTCGCGAGGTAGGGCAGCACCATGTAGAAGCCCACGTTGAAGGCCAGCTGGGTGGACACCAGCAGCTTCATGACGAGCGGCAGCCTGCCGAAGTCGGCGAGCACGCCGACGCGGCGGAGACCAGTGGGTGCGGGCATAACTGCCTATTACTAGCATCTGCAGGTGTCACGTGACACTGTGACGTCCGCGCGCATTCATGCAGGTCCGCGCACATGATTGACAGCTCGTTCAGGTGTCCGCACGATCTCCGTCGGCCCTGATCCGCCTCCCGAGAGGTCTCCGATGCGCACCCCGAAACGGCTCCTCGCCGCCGTCGCCCTGGTGGGCCTCGTCGCCGGCTGCGGCGCAGCCACCGCCCCGACCGGCGCCCCGGTCGCGGACGGCGAGCTCCGGATCGCGGCCCAGTTCTCGCCGCGGTCCGGCTACGCGATGGACACCGACGACGCGTTCGTCGTGGCGCAGCTCGGGTCCGCGGAGGCCCTGGTCAAGGCCGGTCCGGACGGCACGGCACAGCCCGGCCTCGCCACCGCGTGGCAGCAGGACGGGGCCGCCTGGCGGTTCACCCTCCGCCCGGGCGTGACGTTCCACGACGGCACCCCACTCACCCCCGCGGCCGTGGTCAACGCCCTGACCTGGGTCGCGGGGGTGTCCGCACCGCCGCGCGCGATCAAGGGCATCGGGCTGCGGGCGGCCGAGGCGGGCCCCGACGCCGTCACGGTCACCACGACCGCGCCCGACCCGATCCTCCCGCTGCGGCTGAGCAGCGTGAACACCGCGATCCTGGCGCCCGCGGCCTACACCGGCGGGCCGCCGTCGGTGATCGGCTCGGGCACCGGACCGATGAGGCTGGTCACCACCGAGGGCAACCAGCAGGCCACCCTCGAGCGCAACGACGCCTACTGGGGCGGCCGCCCGCAGCTGGCGAAGGTCAGCGTGCGGTACGTCACGGACCCGGCGGCCCGCGCGTTGGCGCTGCGGGCCGGGGACGTGGACGTCGCGCAGGGGCTGCCGGAGTCCTCGCTGCTGGAGTTCACCGGCGGCAACGGTTACGACGACCAGACCGTCGCCGCCCCGCGCACCGTCTCGCTGATGCTGAACGAGAAGGGCGCGTTCGCGGACGTCAGGGTCCGGCAGGCCGTCGCGAAGGCGATCGACCGCACGGCGCTGGCCGAGCAGGCGTTGGCCGGGTCGGCGCTGCCGGCGTCGGAGCTGTACGGGCCCGCCGTCGCGTGGGGCAGCCAGGACCCGCCGCCCGCGCCGGACGTCCAGGGCGCCAAGGACCTGCTCACCCGGGCAGGCACGCCGCAGCTCACCGTGCGGCTGCAGACCTACCCGAACCGCCCCGAGCTGCCGACCCTCGCCACCGCCGTCCAGGGCATGCTCCGCGAAGTGGGGATCGACGCGCAGATCCAGATCGGCGAGTACGGGACGCAGGAGCCGGAGCTCCTCGCCGGGAACTACGACATGTTCCTGCTGTCCCGCAACTACCTCACCGACGTGCCGGACACCGGGGCCAGCCTGGTCAGCGACTACAGCTGCGAGGGGTCCTACAACATCAACCAGTACTGCTCGCCCGAGTTCGACGCCCTGCTGGCGCCGTTGGGCACGATCACGGACCCCGCGCAGCGCCAGGAGGTGTTCAAGGCGGCCGCGGCCAAGCTGAACGCCGACGCCGTCGGGGTGCCGCTGGTGCACTCGCAGGAGAACGCGGTGACGAAGGGGGTCTCCGGGTACGTCGTGGACCCGCTGGCCAAGTCGCTGATCACCCCTGAGCTGACCCGCACCTCGTAGATGGGCGGTCTCCTCGCGCGGCGGCTGCTCACCCTCCCGTTCGTCCTCCTCGGCGCGGCGCTGCTGATCTTCCTGCTGCCGCGCCTGGCGGGGGTCGACACGGTGCGGTCGGTGCTGCGCAGTCGCGTCGCGGAGGCCGAGCCGGATCCCGAGGCGGCCGCGCGGGTCACCGCGGAGCTGGGGTTGGACCGCCCGTGGCCCGAGCAGTTCCTGCGCTGGCTGGGGCACGCGCTGCAGGGCGACCTGGGGATCTCGTTCGCCACCCGGACCCCGATCGCGCCGCAGCTCGGCGCTGCGCTCGAGGTCTCCGCGGTGCTCTCGGCGCTGGCGCTGCTCGTGGCGGGGATCGTCGGGATCCCGCTCGGGGTGTGGGCGGCCCGACGACGGGGTGGCCTCGCCGACCGGGCCGTCACCGGTTTCTCGGTGGTCGGCACGGCGGTGCCGGAGTTCGTGCTGGCCCCGGTCCTCGTGCTGCTGCTCGCGATCGCCGTGCCGCTGTTCCCGGCGACGGGGTGGGGCACGCCCGCGCAGGCCGTCCTGCCGGTGCTCACCCTGGCCGCGTTCCCCACCGCGCTGGCCGCGCAGCTCACCCGAGCCGAGACGCTCGACGCCCTCGGCCGCCCGCACGTCACCGTCGCCCTCGCCAAGGGGATAGGCGGATCTCAGCTGATCTGGCGGCACGGCGCGCGGCTCGCGCTGACCGGCGTCACCGCGCTGTCGGGGATGTTCTTCGCCGGGCTGCTGGGCGGGGCGGTGGTCGTCGAGGTGGCGTTCGGGATCCCGGGGCTCGGCAGGCTGCTCTACGACGCCGTGATCGGCCAGGACCTGCCGATGCTGCAGTCCGGGCTGCTCGCCGTCGTGGGGGTGGCGGTGCTCGCCGGGGTCGGTGCCGAGCTCCTGCAGCTGGCGTTGGACCCCGTGGCCCGCAGCGAGGTGGGGGCGTGAGGCGGGCGCTGGTCCTCGTGGTGGTCCTCGTGCTGGTGGCGGCGTTCCTCCCGGTCGACGCGCTGACCACCGACCTCGCGAACCGCTTCGCCGCGCCCTCGCTCGCCCACCCCCTCGGCACGGACAACCTCGGCCGTGACGTCCTCGCCCGGCTCGTCGCCGGCACCCGGCTCTCGGTGTGGTTCACCCTGGTCGCGGTGGCCGCATGCGCCGTGGTCGGGACCCTTCTCGGCCTGCTCGCGGGCTATGCGGGCGGCGTCGCGGGGCAGGCGCTGCAACGCGTGCTCGACGTCCTCGTTGCCATCCCCACCGTGATCGTCGGGCTGGTCGTGGCGGCGGTCCGCGAGCCCGGGCTCTCGACACTGCTGATCGCCGTCCTGCTCACCGGCTGGACGCCCTTCGCCCGGCTCGCCTACCAGCTCACGGTCCGCGAGCGGGCCCGCGAGTACGTGGAGGGGGCGGTGGCGCTGGGCGCCGGACCCGGCCGGATCACGCTGGTCCACATCCTGCCCAACGCGATCCGCCCGCTCACCGCGCACGCCTGCCTGCGGTTCGCGAACGTGCTCCTCTCGCTGGCCGGGCTGTCCTTCCTCGGGCTGGGCGCGCAGCCACCGACGCCCGAGTGGGGCGCGATGCTCGCCGAGGGCAGGCAGTACCTCTTCGCCGCGCCGCAGCTCGTCCTGGTGCCCGCCGTGGCGGTCGTGGGCGTGGCGCTCCTGGTCACGGCGCTGGGTCGACGCCTGGAGTCCCGCTGGTCCAGCAGATAGTGTGCTAATGCCAGTAAGTTGCGAAAGGGGTACCGGGTGGCGGTCACGAGCGCGAGCGGTCGGCGGAGCGGCGAGGTCCGTCCCGAGTGGAAGTCCACACTCGACGGGGTCGGCGTGGTCCCGCCCGTCGGCGACCTGCGGTCCGGTGTGGACACCGCGGGCGCGGTGATCGTCCCGGGGTACGCGACGGACCCCGAGCGCCTGGTCGACGCGGCCGCGACCGCACTCGGCGGGCGGCTGCGCGAGCTGTTCGGGATCCGGCCGCAGGGCGGTGCGGACGCGCCGGTCCTGGGGCTGCACTCCGATGGCGCGAACGTCGTCGTCGACGTGCACGGCCGGTCCGTCCGCCTGCGCGACCCGGACGAGGACTGGCTGTTCATGCTGTGCGGTCGAGCGGCGGACTCCGGCGGCGACTCCGTGCTCGTCGACGGGTACGCGCTGGTCGAGGCGCTGCGCACGGCCGAGGACCCGGAGCTGCGCGAGGTGCACGAGTTCCTGGTCGGCACGGACGTCGACTACTTCGGCGCGTGGGTCGCCCCGGCCCGGGGGGTGCCGGGGACCCCGCTCGTCCGCAGGTTGGTGGAGTACACGCGCACCGGACGTCGGGTGGTGCGGGCGAGCGACTACGCCGCGCCCGTGCCGCGGGAGCCGGAGTGGGAGAGGCACGCCGCGCTGCTCGACCGGTACGCGGACGTCCTCGCCACGGCGATGGAGGTGGCCCCGCGCTTCCGGCTCGACGCGGGCGACCTCTTCGTCCTGGACAACTACCGCTTCCTGCACGGGAGGGACGGCTACCGGGGCGAGCGCACCCTGCACGTGCTGACGGTCAGGAGTATCGACGCGGCTTGAGGCGGGGTGGTCTCAAGGTCGCACGTTTCGTGCTCTCAGCGCGGCAAGATCGCTGGTTGCGTGCACTCAGCGCGGCAAGATCGCACGTTTCGTGCTCTCAGCGCGGCAAGATCGCTGGTTGCGTGCACTCAGCGCTCCGCGGGCGATGCTCAGAACACCTCACCAGCGATCATCACCCTGCCCCAGCGTGCCGCCGATCGTCGACCGCACCGCGGGATAGCGTTGCTCCGTGGAACTGCTGCTCATCGGCCTCCTCGGACTGCTCGCGATCGCGGCGGCCTCGGCGCTGTCCGACCGGGTCGGGGTGGCGGCCCCGCTCGTCCTGGTGGTGGTCGGGCTCGGCGTGAGCCTGGTCCCCGGTGTGCCCGCGTTCGAGATCGATCCTGAGTGGATCCTCGCAGGCGTCCTGCCCCCGCTGCTGTTCTCCAGCGCGGTCGCGATGCCCGCCATGGACTTTCGCCGCGACCTCGGCGCGATCTCCGGGCTGTCGGTGCTCCTGGTCGTCCTGTCGACCGCGGTCATCGGGTTCGTCGTCCACGCGCTGGTCCCGGACCTGGGCCTCGCCGCGTCGTTCGCGCTGGGGGCGATCCTCAGCCCCACCGACGCCGTCGCCACCTCCATCGTCAAGAAGGTGGGGGTCGCGCCGCGGATCACCACGGTGCTGGAGGGCGAGAGCCTGCTCAACGACGCCACCGCGCTGGTCGTGCTCCGCGCGGCGATCGCGGCCACGGCGGCGTCGGTGTCCGTCGGCGGGGTGCTGGCCGACTTCGCGATCGCGGTGGTGGTCGCGGTCGTCGTCGGGCTCCTCGTCGGCAGGCTGGGGCTGCTGGTCCGATCACGGATCCGGCAGGCGCCGGTCAGCACCGTCGTCTCGTACGCGATCCCGTTCGCCGCCTCGATCCCCGCCGAGGCGCTGCACGGCTCTGGGCTGGTGGCCGCCGTCGTCGCCGGGCTGGTGACGGGACAGGGCGCCATTCGGTACCTGTCGCCGCAACACCGGCTGTCCGACCGACAGAACTGGCGGACCGTCGAGGTCGTGCTGGAGGGCGCGATCTTCCTGCTGATGGGCCTGGAGCTGACGACCGTGCTGGGCGACCTGCGCGAGGACGGCGGCTCGGCGTGGCTCGGCATCGGGCTGGCGGCCCTCGCCCTCCTGCTGACCGTCGCGGTGCGGGCGGCGTTCATCGCCCCGCTGATCGGCGTCCAGCGCGGCCTCGCCCGCCGCAGCGAGTCGCTCCGGCCCGATCTGGCGGGCATGGACGAGAGGCTGCGGCTCGGGAACACCCTCGAGTTCCGCGGCCGGAGCCGGGAGATCGACGATCCGGAGCGCGCCGAGGAGTTCCGCACGCGGCTGCGCCGCAAGATCGCCGACATCGACTACCTGCTCGCCGAGCCGCTCGGCGCCCGCGAGGGAGCAGTCATCGTCTGGGCCGGGATGCGCGGCGCGGTCACCCTCGCCGCGGCCCAGACGCTGCCCGAGGACACCCCGTTGCGGTCGCTGCTGGTGTTCGTGGCGTTCCTGGTCGCGGCGGGATCGCTGCTGGTCCAGGGCGGCACGCTCGCCTGGTTCGTCCGGCTGGTGCGACCCGCGGGCCCGGATCCCGAGGACCTGGCGGCCGAGCGGGGCGAGCTCCTCGCGCGGATGCGGGCCGCGAGCCGCGAGGTGCTGGAGAAGCACTCCGCGAACCCCGCCGTCGCGACGTTCCTGGAACGGACCTCGGACGACGTGCAGCGGCCCGATCCGGCCGACTTCAGGGCCCTGATGCTGGAGATGATCGAGGCGCAGCGCGCCACCCTCGTCGCCGCCCGGGCCGAGGGCACCTTCGCCTCCGCCGCGTTGACCTCCGCCCTGGAGAACCTGGACGCCGAGCAGATCAACCTGGAGCTCCGCGGGGGTTGACCCGTTCGGGGGCTAACGCATGGTCCGTTCCGCCCGACGGTCAGCACGTGATCGGGGGAACGGTGCTCACCGGGGCGCCACGACGGGTGCGGGGTCTCCGCGATGGGGTCGCCGTGCTGGCCCTCGCGTGGACGGCCGCGGTCTGCGCGGCCTTCCTGGGCAGCGCCACGCTGGGACCGGACACCTTCGCAGGCTGGTACAACGCCAGCGCGTACTGGGTGTCCTACCGGGACGGGTTCGTCCGACGCGGGCTGGTCGGCCAGGTCGTGGAGACCCTCCTGGGTGGTCCGCCGAGCCTCGCGGCCGCGTCCGTGGTCGGGGTGCTGATGGTCGTACTGGTGGCCGCCGCCCTCGTCGTCCTGACGAGAATGATCCTGGCCGTGGTCCGCGACCCGCGGGACCGGCTGCTGGTCGCCGCCGTGGTGGTCGCCTCGCCCTTCACCTTCTCGCTCGCCGTGCAGAACCGCGGCCGCTACGACGCCGTCGTGGTCGCCTGCCTAGCGCTGGTGGCGGTGCTCGCGGTGCGCAGGTCGACGCCGTGGGCCCGCGTCCTCGGGATCGCGCTGTCCGTCCTGGTGGGCGCGGCGACCGAGGAGATCGCCTTCGCCTTCCTCGGGCCGCCGGCGGTCGTCGCGGCCGCCCGGCTCGGGCGCACCCGGACCGAGCGGCTCGTCGGAGTGGTCGTCGCCCTGGCGCCGGGCCTGGTCGTGACCCTGGCGTCCCTCGTGGTCCGACCGAGCCGCGACCTGCTGGTCGCGGCGTCGGAGCGGGCGGCCGCGGCGGGACTGCCGGTCACCCTGACCGAGGAGAGCTCGATCTCCGCCCTCGGCCAGACGACGAGGGACGGCCTCGCCTTCACCGCGGGCATCTCGCCGGTGACCATCCTCGTCTGCACCGTCCTGCTGGGTGGATGCTTCGCGCTGTCCGCCTACGTCCTGTGGGCACGGACCGGCCGGGCCCACCCGCGCTGGGCGCTGCTCGCGGTGGTGGCCCAGGGCGTCGCGGCACTGCTGCTCAGCACCGTCGGTGACGACTACCGACGCTGGTGGGGCCTCGCCTTCGTCGGGATGGTCGCCTCCCTCGTGCTGCTGACCGAGGGCGCGGTGTCCGTCCCCGCGCCACGACACACCCGTGCCCGGCCCGGACGCCCGCTCGTGGTGGCGCTCCTGCTCGCCTCCGCGGCGCTGCAGGTCTTCCCGATCTGGCCGACCTGGGACCCGGCCGCCGCGACCACGGCGTCGATCGAGCACATGCGGCATCCTGAGGAGTCGTGCAGGTCGATATCTACGTGGACCCGGTGTGCCCCTTCGCCTGGATCGGCTACGAGTGGATCACTGAGGTCGCGCGGCACCGGCCTCTGGACGTCGAGCTCCGATTCATGAGCCTCGCCGTGCTGAACGCCGAGGATCCCGCGGAGAAGGGGCTCGACAGCGCGTGGCGCCCGGTCCGGGTCGGTGCGGCGCTCGGCGAGCTCCGCCCCTTCTACGAGGCCTTCGGCCGGGCCTATCACGTGCGCCGCGTCCGCCCGCGGGACCGGGCGCTGCGGGAGGCGCTGACGGAGATCGACGCGCTCGACCTGCTCCCGGCGGCCGACGACCCGTCCCATGACGCGGCCGTCCGCCGCAGCCACGACGCCGGCATGGCCCCCGTCGGCCTCGACGTGGGCATCCCGACCTTCCACGTCGGGGGCACCGCCTTCTTCGGCCCCGTGCTCTCCGCCGTCCCCCGCGGCCAGGACGCGGTCGACCTCTTCGACGGCGCGGTCCTCCTCGCGAGGAACCCCCACTTCTCCGAGCTCAAGCGCACCCGCCGCGGGGACCTCGACTTCACCTGACCGCGAACCCCGACCGCATTGTGGAGCCACAACCCGTCGAACGACAGTTGTGGCTCCATGACGCCGAGGGTCAGCGGCGGAAGGCTCGCACGCCCAGGGCCAGCCAGCCCAGCGCGATGAGCACGATCCACACCCCCGTGACCATCACACCGAAGCCGCTGGCCAGGGCGCCGAGGTAGAGCAGGAGGCACAGGGCCAGCGCTGCATAGGTGAGGGTCAGCGGGCGGTCGGTGCGGACCGCCCGGCTCACCACCGGCCAGGTCTGGCGGGGCAGGTCGCGGACGGTCCACCAGACGAGCCCGGCGGTCAGGAGCAGCACGATCCCGGCGGAGACCCGTGCGCCCGTGGCCGAGGACAGCGAGGCGCCGAGGGTGAACAGGGTGGCCACGAACAGCCACATGCGCAGGCGCCAGGACAGCTGCCACAGCACCACGACGACGGTCCGCATCACCTCGGGCATCGTCGGGTCCAGCCGACCGGCCTGGATCAGGCCGGCGAGGGCCTGCGCGGGGCGGCGGGAGCGGGCGTCGAGCAGGGCGAGGTCGTGCTTGGCCGCGGCGTTCTCCGGGTCGATCCGCAGCGTCGCCTCGTACTCGGCGCGCGCGAGCTCGCGATGGGCCTTGTCCTTCAGGTCGCTGGCGCAGTCCGCGAGCAGCAGGTGCGCCGCGGCCGAGTCGGGGTCCAGCTCCACCACCCGCCGCGCGACCTGCACGGCGTCGACCGCCCGGCCCGCGCGCTGCAGCACCTTCGCGTAGCCGTGGGCGGCGGCGGGCTCCTCCGGGGCGATGGAGACCGAGGCGTATCCGGCCTGCACCGCCTCGGCGTGCCTGCCGAGCATCGACAGGTGCAGGGCGCGCAGCCGGTGCGAGCGCTCGAGCTCCGGCCCGCTCGCACAGGCGGCCTCGGCCGCGGCCAGCCCCTCGTCGTAGCGCTTGGCCAGCAACAACGTCGACGACAGCGTGCCCAGCAGCCGGGGGTCCTGCGGCTCCAGGGCCACCGCCTCGCGGGCCGCCCGCTCGGCGTCGGGGATCCGGCCGATCCGGCCCAGCTGCTCGGCGCGCAGGGCGAGCTCGAACGGTGTGGTCACAGCCGTCGGTTCTTCTTGAGGTAGGCGGCGAGGTCGTCGTAGGTGCCGTCCTGGTTGGCGAACAGGGCCACGTTGCGGGCGGTGGCGAACCACGGCCCGGTGCTCGGCTGGACCTCCTTGAGCGCGGCCTGGAGGTCCTTCATCGTCAACGGCCGCACCTGACCGGTGCGCATCGAGTCGGCGAGGGCGCGTTCGGCGGCGGTGTCGCAGACGTGGGTGAGGTCGGCGCCGGAGAAGTGCTCGGTGGCCTTCACCAGCTTGCCGAGGTCGATCCCCTCGACGGGCCGCTTCTCGAGGTGGTGACGCAGGATCGCGGCGCGCGCGCCCTCGTCCGGCGGCAGGACCAGCAGCATCCGGTCGAAGCGGCCGGGACGACGCAGGGCCGAGTCGACGTCCCACGGGTGGTTGGTCGCGCCGAGCACGTAGACGCCGTCGTTCCTGCCGGACAACGAGTCCATCTCGGCCAGCAGCGTGTTGACCGTGTTCCGCAGCGACGAGCTGTGGGTGAGATGGCTGCGCTTCTGCCCGAGCGCGTCGACCTCGTCGAAGAACAGCACGTGCGGGGCCTTGCGCCGGGCCGCGGCGAAGATCGCCGAGAGGTTCTTCTCCGAGCTGCCCGTCCACATGTCGAGCACGTCCGAGATCCCGATCTCGGTGAACGAGGCGCCCAGCTCGCCCGCCACCGCGCGGGCGAGGAAGGTCTTGCCGCAGCCGGGCGGGCCGTAGAGGAGTAGCCCGCCCCCGAGGCCCTTGCCGAACGCCCTGGCCATCTCCGGGTTGCGCATCGGGCCGAGGAAGGAGAGCTCCAGCCGCTCCTTGACCTGCTCCATCCCGCCGACGTCGGCCAGCCGGACGTCCGGCCGCACGGCCTGCTCGACCTCCTCGGTCACCGGGTCGCCGCTCACGAACGCCGGCTCGGGCGAGATGTCCGCGACCTGGTCCTCGGCGTGGGCCCAGTCGAAGGTCGCGGGATCGTCCGCGGTGGGCTCGGGGAGGGACCGCACCGGGAACGGCGCCGTCGGCGGGGTCTTCGGGACGACGGGCAGTGGTCGGGTGTCCGGGTTGACGTCCGGTCGGGCGAGCGCCGCCGTGACCCGCTGCAGGAGCGCCAGGGCGGCGGGGTCCCCGGGCGCCTGGCCCAGCGCGGTGCTGCAGTGGTGCAACGCCTCGGGCCCCCGCCCGCGGGCGAGCAGCAGCTCCGCGACGTGCAGGCGCAGCGGGACGTCCGCGGGGGCGGCCTCGACCGCCGCGAGCAGACTGGTGAGGAGCGGATCGGTCATCGGCTCCAGTATCTCCCGCCGCGGAAAAATCTCGTCCTTGAGTGGAACAGACTCAAGTTTCCTGCCGTTGTCCCTAGCGACGGGGCTACGATGGCCCCGGGACACGCGCACGATCCGAGGAGAACATCGGTGGATTCCTTCAACCCCACCACCAAGACCCAGCAGGCGATCTCGGCTGCCGTCCAGGCGGCTGCGCTCGCGGGGAACCCGGACGTCGGTCCCACTCACCTGCTCGGTGCCTTGCTGGCCCAGGGTGACGGGATCGCCGCTCCGCTGCTCGCCGCCGTCGGGGCCGACCCGGCGACCGTCCGGGCCGAGCTCACGCAGCTCGGCAACCGGCTCCCCAGCGCCGCGGGTTCGACCGTCGCCGCACCCCAGCTCAACCGCGAGGGCCTGGCGGCGATCACCGCCGCCCAGCAGCTCGCCACCGAGATGGGGGACGAGTACGTCTCCACCGAGCACCTCCTCGTCGGCCTCGCCGACAAGGGCGGCCCGGTGGCACAGCTGCTGCGTCGGCACGGGGCGACCCCCGAGGCGTTGCGCGAGGCCTTCGCCAAGGTCCGCGGCTCCGCCCGGGTGACCAGCCCGGACCCGGAGGGCAGCTACCAGGCCCTGGAGAAGTACGGCCAGGACCTCACCGCGCAGGCCCGCGAGGGCAGGCTCGACCCCGTGATCGGGCGGGACACCGAGATCCGCCGCGTGGTCCAGGTGCTCTCGCGGCGCACCAAGAACAACCCTGTGCTGATCGGCGAGCCCGGCGTGGGCAAGACCGCGATCGTCGAGGGCCTGGCCCAGCGGATCGTCGCGGGCGACGTGCCGGAGTCCCTGCGCGGCAAGCGCGTCGTGGCCCTGGACCTGGGCTCGATGGTCGCGGGCGCGAAGTACCGCGGCGAGTTCGAGGAGCGGCTCAAGGCCGTCCTCAAGGAGATCACGGACTCGGCCGGTGAGGTCGTCACGTTCATCGACGAGCTCCACACGATCGTCGGCGCGGGCGCGTCCGGCGAGGGCGCGATGGACGCGGGCAACATGATCAAGCCGATGCTCGCCCGCGGCGAGCTGCGGATGGTCGGCGCCACCACGCTCGACGAGTACCGCCAGCACATCGAGAAGGACCCCGCCCTGGAGCGGCGGTTCCAGCAGGTGCTGGTCGGCGAGCCGTCCGTGGAGGACACCGTCGGCATCCTGCGTGGGCTCAAGGAGCGCTACGAGGTGCACCACGGCGTCCGGATCACCGACACCGCGCTCGTCGCCGCCGCCACGCTGTCGGACCGCTACATCACCGCCCGGTTCCTGCCGGACAAGGCGATCGACCTGGTCGACGAGGCCGCGTCCCGGCTCCGCATGGAGATCGACTCCCGGCCCGTCGAGATCGACACGGTCGAGCGTTCCGTGCGGCGGCTGGAGATCGAGGAGATGGCGCTGGAGAAGGAGTCCGACGCCGCGTCCGCCGAGCGCCTGACCGCCTTGCGCGCCGAGCTGGCCGAGAAGCGCGAGGAGCTCTCCGCGCTGACCGCCCGCTGGCAGAACGAGAAGGGCGCGATCGAGAGCACCCGCGAGCTCAAGGAGCAGCTCGAGCAGCTGCGCGGGGAGTCGGAGCGCGCCGAGCGCGACGGTGACCTGGGCCGCGCCGCCGAGCTGCGCTACGGGCGCATCCCGGCGCTGGAGAAGGAGCTCGCGGAGAAGACGGCCGTGGTCGAGCGCCACGAGGACGTCATGCTCAAGGAGGAGGTCGGCCCGGACGACGTCGCGGACGTCGTCAGCGCGTGGACCGGCATCCCCGCAGGCCGGATGCTCGAGGGCGAGACCGCCAAGCTGCTGCGCATGGAGGACGAGCTGGGCCGCCGCGTGGTGGGCCAGTCCGAGGCCGTCCGTGCGGTGTCCGACGCCGTCCGACGCGCGCGGGCGGGGATCGCGGACGAGAACCGGCCCACCGGCTCGTTCCTCTTCCTCGGCCCCACCGGCGTCGGCAAGACCGAGCTGGCCAAGGCGCTGGCCGAGTTCCTGTTCGACGACGAGCGGGCGATGGTCCGCATCGACATGAGCGAGTACTCGGAGAAGCACTCCGTGGCCCGGCTCGTCGGGGCCCCTCCCGGCTACGTCGGCTACGACCAGGGCGGCCAGCTCACCGAGGCCGTGCGGCGCCGCCCTTACACGGTGGTGCTGTTCGACGAGGTGGAGAAGGCCCACCCGGACGTCTTCGACACGCTCCTGCAGGTGCTCGACGACGGGCGGCTCACCGACGGCCAGGGCCGCACCGTGGACTTCCGGAACACCATCCTGGTGCTGACCTCCAACCTGGGCAGCCAGGCGATCGCGGACCCGTCGCTCGACGACCGCGGCCGCCGGGACGCCGTGATGTCCGTGGTGCGCGCGCACTTCAAGCCCGAGTTCCTCAACCGGCTCGACGACGTGGTGGTCTTCCACGCGCTGTCCACCGAGGAGCTCACGCACATCGTGGACATCCAGCTCGACGTGCTGCGGACCCGGCTCGCGAAGCGCAGGCTCACCCTCGAGGTGTCCGCGGGCGCCCGCGAGTGGCTGGCGATGAACGGGTTCGACCCGGTCTTCGGCGCGCGGCCGCTGCGCAGGCTCGTCCAGTCCAGCATCGGCGACCAGCTGGCCAAGGAGCTGCTCTCTGGGCAGGTCCGCGAGGGCGACACCGTCCGCGTCGACCTCGACCCGACGGCCGAGGGCGGCACCGGTGGCCTGATCGTCGGCAAGGGCGTTCCCGCAGCCCTCTGACCCCCGCCGAGATGAACCTCGGTGTCGTTCGATCATGGTCCGGACGACACTGAGGTTCATCTCGGCATGTTCGGGCTGGGGCACACGGGGTTCGCGATCGTGAACCGTGTCCGCGAAACCCCGTCCGGTGCCGCCCGCGCCTCCTACCGTGTGCGGCCATGGACACCACCGGGGACGGGCGGGCCTGGCTCGCCGACTACCGCCGCCGCCTCGACGAGCTGCGCACCCGTGCGGAGCAGGTGCAAACCGAGATCACCGCGCTCACCGCCACCGTGACCAGCCCGGACGGCGCCGTCAGCGCCACCGTCGGCCACTCCGGCAGGCTGAGCGGGCTGGTCCTCGGGCCCGCCGCGGAGGCCCTGTCCCGCGAGCGGCTCGCTGATCTCGTCGTGCGGACCGCGGCCGACGCGGCGGCCGAGGTCTCCCGCCGCGCGGAGCGGGCGCTCGGCCCGCTCCTCGACCGATGACCGGGTTCGGGGTCGACCCGGATCTCCTGGTCGCCCACGCCACCGAGCGGGCGCTCGCGGCGGACCGGTTCGCCGGATCCGCGGGACCGGCCCCCGTGC
>NZ_JACBXB010000429.1 GCF_013870575.1 Pseudonocardia pini | reverse complement strand
CGACGCCGGGCTGCCGGGCAGCTCGGGCGCCGCGGCAGGGCGTGGACCCTCCGGCTTCGACCTGGGCCAGACCACGCCGATCTTCGAGGAGATCGCGTCCGCCTGGTTCCGGTCGAACGGGGACGTCCCGGTCCGCTGGGCCGAGGGCGGCGACGAGTCCCCGCCGCAGTCGGGTTGGGTGCCCGCGTTCGCCACGGCGGCCGACGAGGGCTGGCGGGTCGCTGACGCGACGGCCCAGGCCACGGCGGAGGAGTCGGACCGCCAGGCGGAGACCACGGACGCCGGCCTGCCCAAGCGGAGGCCCCGCGCGCGGCTCGTCCCGGGCAGCGCGGCAGGATCCGCGGTACTGGCCCCGCCGTCGGGGCCTGCACGCAATGCCGAGGCCATCCGGGGTCGGCTGGCGAGCTACCAGCAGGGCGTCCGGCAGGGTCGGGAGAGCAGGCTGCGTCGCCAGTCCTCCGGCAGACCCGAGGCGAACGACCAGAACGAGGAGAACCGATGATCGGGCAGCAGCAGACCATCCGCCCGAACGACGTCGAGGAGGCCGCGGCGTGACCGCACCACAGACCCAGCCCAGCCGGTTCGGATGGCTGGTCACCAACTTCGCGGAGAAGGTTCCCGGGGTCGCGCACGCGATCGTCGTCTCCGCCGACGGCCTGCTGCTTACCGCGTCCGACCGGCTCCCCCGGGACCGGGCGGACCAGCTGGCCGCGGTGGCGTCCGGGTTGGTCAGCCTGACCCAGGGCGCCGCGCGCTGCTTCGACGCGGGTGGCGTGGTGCAGACCGTCGTGGAGATGGACCGCGGGATCGTCCTGCTCATGTCCATCAGCGACGGCTCGTGCCTGGCCGTGCTGGCCTCCCCCAGCTGCGACATCGGCCTGATCGGCTACGAGATGACGCTGCTGGTCGACCGCGTCGGCCAGCTGCTCACCCCGGAGCTGCGGGCCGAGCTGCAGGGCTCCTTCGGGCCCTGACCGCGTCCTGTCCATCCGTCCGACGAACGACCGGCGAGGTAGGTGAGATCTCGATGACCAGTGGTCCCGACGACGCGTCCCGTCGTCAGCAGGAGCCGACGTTCGCGGACGTGATGAACGGATTCAGCCTCGACGCGAAACGGCCCCGCAAGCGCAGGCTGTGGGGCCGCAAGCGCGACGAGGAGGAGCAGGCGGGCTCACCCGCCGCGCCGCCGACGCCACCCCCGTTCCCGGCCACGTCGTCCGCGCACACGGGCGACACCGGGTTCGCGGGCTCCGGCTACGGCGGGTACGCGACCGGCCCCATCGAGCCGGTCCGGGACGAGCCCGTCCTGCCCGCTGCGCCCTCGGGTGCGGCGGCCGTCCGGCCCTACGCGTGGACCCGGGGACGCACGAAGTCCGGGTTCGACCTGGCGATCGAGACCCTGGTGTCGACGAGCCGCCAGGGCCGTGAGCAGCTCGGGCTCCTGCAGATGGAGCACCGCTCCGTCGCCGACCTCTGCGACCAGCCCCGCTCGGTCGCCGAGGTCGCCGCGCTGCTGTCCATCCCGCTCGGCGTCGCCCGCGTGCTGCTCGGCGACATGGCCGGGCTCGGCGTGGTGACCGTGCACCAGACCGCGAGCAGCACCGGCAAAGAGCCGGACCTCGCACTGATGGAAAGGGTGTTGAGTGGACTCCGTCGGCTCTAGCCATCCCGCCGGAGGGGCGCCGGGCGCACCGGCGATGACGCGTCCCCCCCAGCCGGCCGCCCGGCCGGGCCCCTCGCCCACCACGATCTCGGCGAAGATCGTGGTCGCGGGCGGGTTCGGCGTCGGCAAGACCACGTTCGTCGGGTCGGTCTCCGAGATCGACCCGCTGACGACCGAGGCCGTGATGACCGAGGCGAGCGCCGGTCACGACGACCTGTCGGCCACCCCGAACAAGAAGACGACCACGGTCGCCATGGACTTCGGTCGCGTGTCGCTGGACTCGGACCTGATCCTGTACCTGTTCGGCACGCCCGGGCAGCACCGGTTCTGGTTCATGTGGGACGACCTGGTCCGCGGCGCGATCGGCGCCGTCGTCCTGGTCGACACCCGGCGGCTCGCGGACTGCTTCTCGGCCATCGACTTCTTCGAGGACCGCGGACTACCGTACGTCGTGGGGCTCAACGCCTTCGACGGCCTGCAGCAGCACCGCGTCGAGGATGTCCGCGAGGCGATGTCGATCGACCCGTCGATCCCGATCGTCACCTGCGACGCGCGGCACCGGGAGTCCACGAAGCAGACCCTGATCGCTCTGGTGCAGCACGCCATGGCTGCCCGCATGGCCGCAGGAGCCCGCTGACCGGGGCACCGTCGACCCACCCGTCGACGACGCCTCGGCCCGACACCCGGTCGAGGTGATGGGCCGGAGCAGCACGGCACGACCTCGGCCATGATCACTGTCGTGGCGCTCCGCCGCGGGCTCCCGATTGCTGATCATGGAAGCGGCGCGGCTCCCCGCGGCGACTCCTGGCCCAGATGTGGGTGCACGAGAGGACGGCCCGCGTCGGCACGCCCGCATCCGAACCAGGCGCGGACGGCCTGCCGAGCGAGGTCGTGCTCGACCGACCAGGTCGGCGGCTCGACCGACTCGCCACATGGCCCAGGCGCGGACGGCCCGGGTCGGCGATCAGCTCGCACCGTCACACGCCGCCTCGTCCATGATCACCGTCCCGGAGCGGTGACCCGCGGAGGACGCGGCGGCGCGAGCCCAACCGCTGATCATGGACCAGTCGGGCCCGAACATTCGAGCAGCCCGACCGCCGATGATCACCAGACCGGCGCACGGAACCGCGGAGGACGCGGCGGCGCGAGCCCAACCGCTGATCATGGACCAGTCGGGCCCGAACATTCGAGCAGCCCGATCGCCGATGATCACAGACCGGCGCGGAACCGCGGATGGCGCGGCGGAACCAGCCCAAAGGTTGATCATGGCCACGCGACGCTGGATACGGAGCCGACCCAGGCACGCTCGCCGTGATCACCCCAGGCGGCGGCCCCGGCCGCGTGGCCGTCGAGCATCCGCACCGAGTGATCCCGCTCCAAAGGCCCAACCAGCCATGATCACCGACTCGGAGCGGAGACCCGCGCGAGACGCGGCGGAACCAGCCCAAACGTTGATCATGAACCGGCCGCGACCCGAACTCGAGACAGCCCGATCGCCGATGATCACCACGCCAGCGCACGGAACCGCGGAAGACGCGGCGGAACCAGCCCAAACGCTGATCATGGACCAGCCGCGACCCCAAACTGGAGACAACCCGATCGATGATCACCACGTCGGAGCACGGAGCCGCGGAAGGCGCAGCGGAACCAGCCGAAGTGCTGATCATGGACGCACCGCACTGCATCCGGAGCCGAACCCGACACACTCGCGTGATCACCCCAGGCGAAGGCCCCGGCCGGGCGGCCCGTCGAGCATCCGCACCGAGTGCCACCTCCGCTCAGAAGTCCTCAACAAGACCAAGATCACCGACTCGGAGCAGAAACCCGCGGAAGACGCGGCGGCGCGAGCCCACACGCTGATCATGGTCACGCGGCGCTCGATGCGAAGCGGACCCGACACACTCACACCGTGATCACCCCAACCGTCGGCCTCGACCGCGCAGCCCGTCAGGCATCCGCACCGGATACGCCACGCTCCGAAGGTCCCAACCCCGGCCATGATCACCGACTCGGAGCAGAAACCCGCGGAAGACGCGGCGGCACGAGCCCACACGCTGATCATGAACCGGCTGCGACCCGAACTCGAGACAGCCCAACCGCCGATGATCACCAGACCGGCGCACGGGACCGCGGAAGGCGCGGTAGAACGAGCCCAACCGCTGATCATGGACGCGCAGAACTGCGTACACAGCCGGTCCAGACGAAATCACCGTGATCCCCCGAACGTCGCCTCGCCACACGGCCGTCGAGCAGCCACACCGAGTGATCCCGCTCCGAAGGCCCAACCCGGCGCATGATCACCGACTCGGAGTGGAAACCCGCGCGAGACGCGGCGGCACGAGCCCACACGCTGATCATGAACCCCCCGCGACCGAACACGCGCGAGCGACCCGACCGCCGATGATCACCAGACCGGCGCGCGGAACCGCGCAAGACGCGGCGGAACGAGCCCAGGCGTTGATCATGGACACGCGGCGCTGGATACGGAGCCGGACCCAACCACCCTCGCCGTGACCATCCACGTGTCGATGACGTCCGCCAGCCGCGGCCCCCGACCCCACCCCCGACCATGATCACCGTTTCGGAGCGGAAACCCGCGCGAGACGCGGCGGAACCAGCCCAAAGGTTGATCATGAACCGGCCGCGACCGAACACTCGAAGCAGCCCGATCGTCGATGATCGCCAGACCGGCGCACGGAACCGCGGACAGCGCGGCCCCACGAGCCCAGACCCCGATCATGGACCGGCGGCGCTCCGGTGGAGCCGCCTGGTGTGAGCCCGAACTCCGTCACGGACAGCAGACCGGGCCTCAGCCCTCCACCACCGCGATCCTGGTGATGCGGTGGAGCGGGAGGCGGTAGACCTCGCCGTCGACGGCGTCGCGGCCCTCCACGATCCCGCCGCCCACGGTCACCGGGGCGAGGACGCGCTCGCCCTGCACCCCGTGCCCGTCGACGTAGCCGATCCAGACCTGCTGCTGGGCGCGCGCGGCCTGCTGCAGCGTGGCCAGGGTGTGGCTGGAGCCCTGGGTGGCCATCGGCTGCCCGGCACCCCGC
>NZ_JACBXB010000428.1 GCF_013870575.1 Pseudonocardia pini | reverse complement strand
ATGATCGACGTCTCCGACGGCCTGGTGGCCGACCTCGGGCACGTCGCCGCCGCGTCGGGGGTGCAGATCTCGTTGCGGCGCAGTGCGTTCGAGGTTCCCGAGCGGCTCGTGGAGGTGGGCGCGGCACTCGGCGTCGATCCCGTCGGGTGGATGCTGACGGGCGGCGAGGACCACGCCCTGGCCGCCACCTTCCCCGCCGGGGCGACGATGCCCGAGGGGTTCGTGGAGATCGGCACCGTGGCGGAGGGCGCCGGGGTGCTGGTTGACGGCGAGCCGTATGCGGGCGTGGCCGGGTGGGACCATTTCACCGCGTCGCAACACGACGAGGGCACGCTGTCGCCGTGACGAAGCTGCTCGTGCACGGCGCGACCCTGCTGACGATCGACCCCGACCGCCCCGACCCCTTCGTGGGGTGGTTCGCGGTGGGGTCCGACGGGCGGCTGACGGCGGTCGAGGAGGGGGCGCCCGGGCCCGCGGACCTCGCGGCCGCGTCGGAGGTCCTCGACGCGAGCGGCACGATCGTCGCGCCCGGGTTCGTCTCCGCGCACAGCCACCTGTTCACCTCGGGCTCGCGCGGGCTCGGCATGGACCAGGCGCTCTACGGCTGGATCCAGGCCATGACCGCGTTCACCGAGAAGGCGGACGCCGAGGACATCTACTGGATGACCCGGCACGGGGCGCAGGACTTCCTGCGCAACGGGATCACCACGGCGTACGACTTCACCGACGTCGGGCTGCCGTTCGAGGCGCAGTCCTCCTCGTCGTCGGGGTACGTGGGGACGATCCCGCCCGTCGACTACCAGCACGCCCAGCTGCGCGCCAAGGTCGACGCCGGGCTGCGGCACGTGCACTCGGTGATGCTGGCGCAGGGGTCCTTCTCGTTCGCCGAGGCGCTGTCCCACGTGGACGAGACGGTGGCCCTGGCGAAGGCGGTCGAGTCGCCGCTGCACCTCGGCGTGGCGGTGAGCGGGACCGTGCAGTGGGCCGAGTCGGAGGCCACCGCGGAGCTCGAGGTCGCCGCGATGCGCAAGTACGGCCTGCTCAACCAGCCGCACCTGCTGGAGACGGCCTTCGGCGTGGAGGCACAGCAGGCGAAGTTCTCCTGGTACCGGGACGCGGGCGCGCTCGGCCCGGACCTGGTGTTCGGGCACTTCATCCAGACCACGCCGGAGATCATCGCGGAGGCCGCCGCCGCGGGGTGCGGGATGAGCTGGCAGCCGCTGTCGAACGGCAGGCTGGCCTCCGGGGTGGCGTCGATCCCCGAGATCCGGGCGGCGGGGATGCGGGTGGGCGTGGGGCTGGACGACCAGTCCTGCACGGACAACGCCGACCCGTTCTCCAACTGCCGCTTCGGGATATACATGCTGCGGGCGACCCGGCACGACCCCGGCGTGATGCCGGTGCGGGACATGCTGATGCTGCACACGCTGGGTTCCGCGGAGGTCCTGGGGATCTCCGACGACGTCGGGTCGCTGCGGGTGGGGCGGTACGCGGACTTCCTCGTCGTGGACCCTCGGGAGCCGGACACCGGCCCGGTGTGGGACGCCTACGGCACCTACGTGCTGGCCTGCTCCCTGCGCAACCTCAGGCAGGTGTGGTCGGCGGGGAGCCTGGTCGCCGACGGTGCACGGCTCACCGATCCGGAGGCGGGGCAGGTCGTGGCGGAGGTGCACGGTCGGATGGGGCGGATCGCCGCGTCGCTCTGAGGGTGGGTGCTCGTGGCGCTGTCTCGACTGCACGTTTCGTGCTCTCAGCGTGGCTTGATCGCTGGTTGTGTGCGTTCAGCGTGGTTGCGGCAGCTGTGAGAGCACGTAGCTCGCGATCTTGAGCGGTGAGGGTTCAAGATCGCACGTTTCGTGCTGTGAGCGTGGCTTGATCGCTGGTTGCGTGCGCTCAGCGTGGTTGCGGCAGCTGTGAGAGCACGTAGCTCGCGATCTTGAGCTGTGAGGGTTCAAGATCGCACGTTTCGTGCTGTGAGCGTGGCTTGATCGCTGGTTGCGTGCGCTCAGCGCGGTCCCTGCAACTCTGAGAGCACGTAGCTCACGATCATGAACGCGGCGAGGTGCGGATCAGCGGCTGCGGCGGAAGAGCCTGCGGAGCAGTGTGTCCGGCTTGCCCGGGACCGAACGCCGAGGGTCGGCGAAGGGGCGGTCGGCCGGGTCGCGCGGGGTGAGCGGGAGGGCCGGGATCGTGGGGGGAGCGGCGGCGAGGGGCTCGAGGATCTTCGTCGAGGGACCCTCCTCGTCGACACGAACGGCGCTTCCGTGCGCCAGGTCGGGACCCGAGGGGGCGGTCGCACCATCGGCACCCTCGTGCAGGTCGGCGGCACGTCCCGGCGAGGCCGGGTCGCCCGCGTCGGAGGGAGTGGAGGGAGGGATCTGCAGGTAGGTGGTGCTCTCGGCGGGGGAGCGGTCGGACGGGGTGCGGGTGCCGGGAGTGCTCACCTCGGACCATCGGTGTCCTCCCGAGCCGTGTTACGAGACCCTCACAGCGACCCCTCAGCGACCGAAACCTGTGGAGCGCAACGCCTGGCCCGAGGCAGGCACGCCCCGCGCCCGTCCTCACCGATGACGACGGCGACCCCGCCTTCCAGCGCCGCCACGACCGAACGGCTGCCGGATCCACCCCGTCGAAAGGGCGGTCCTCGGCCTGCGCCGAGTGCCGGCGTCGGGTACGACGGATCCGTGCGCCCCCGCCCGATGCTCGTGCTGGTCGGCATCCTCGCGCTGTCGCTGAACCTGCGCGGGCCGCTGTCGGCCTATCCGCCGCTGCTCGGGGACGTCCGGGAGTCCCTGGGGCTCGCGGCGGGCACCGCCGGGGCCGTGCAGACCGGCGCGATCCTCGCGATGGCGGTGGGATCCCTCGTCGGAGCCCGGGTGGGCGCCGCACTGGGGTCGACGCGGGCGCTGGGCGCGTCCGTCGGTCTGGTCGCGCTCGGCAGCGGGGTCCGCGGGATCCCGGCGACCGTCCCGCTCGCCCTGGGCACGATCATGATCGGGCTGGGCATCGGGATCTCCGGCGTGCTGCTGACCTCGGTCGTGAAGGACCGGCTGGCCGATCGGGCGGCGGCGGTGTCCGGCGCGTACGTCGTGGCGATGATGGTCGGCTCGACGGTCGTGAGCGCGGCCGCCGTGCCCCTGGCCGTCGGGCTGGGCGGCTGGTCGTTCTCGCTGGCGGTCTGGGCCGTCCCGGCGCTGGTGGCGGTCGCGGTGTGGAGCGTGATCATGCGGGGTGGCCCGGCCGCGCCCGCCCAGGTCCCGACCCGGCTGCCCTGGCGCGACCGGTTCGCCCGGCTCGCCTCGACCTACCAGGCCGGGGTGTCCCTGACGGTCTACGGCTCGCTGACGTGGATCGCCCCCACCTACGTCGACCGCGGCTGGAGCGCCGCCTCGGCCGGACTGCTGATCGCGGTCTGGAGCATCGCGCAGCTACCCGCGGCCCTGGTGATGCCGTGGTTGGCCGAGCGCACCGGCCGCGTCCGGCCGTGGGCACTGGTCGTCGTGGCCTGCACCGCCCTGGGTGTGCTGGGCATGATCGTCTGGCCGGAACCGCCCCTGGTGGGTCCGTGGGGCTGGGTCTTCCTGATCGGGTTCGCCTGCGGCGCGGGGTTCCCGCTCAACCTCGGTGTGATCGCCTGGCGCGCGCCGGACCCGCAGGCAGCGGCGGCGACCAGCGGGATGGCGCTGGGCGTCGGGTACACGGTCGCGGGGCTCGGGCCGTTGCTGATGGGCGTGCTCGTGGACCTCACCCACGGCTACGGGGCGGCGTTGTGCGTGCTGCTCGGGGCGGCGGGCCTCCAGCTCGTGGCGACCCTGGGCCTGGGCGACGTCCGGCGTCCTAATCCGGTGTCGGCGGGGTCCCCAGGCCGCTAGGGTCGGCGCCATGCCGTTCCTTTGACGCACCTCACGCCTCCCGTCCCGGGCACGCGGCCTGGACCGCCGGATCACCGGCTGGGCCCTGCTCGCGGACGCGATCCCGTTCTACCCCCTGTACGCGTTGTTCTTCGCCGACAGCGGGATGTCGGCGGCGGAGATCGCCGCGCTGCTCGCGATCTGGTCGGTCACCGGCCTGGTCGCGGAGGTCCCGTCCGGCGCGTTGTCGGACCGCTTCTCCCGACGGCGGGTGCTCGCCGCGGGTGGGCTGCTGCAGGCCGCGGCCTACGCGGTCTGGCTCCTGGCGCCCTCGTTCGCCGGGTTCGCGGTCGGCTTCGTGCTGTGGGGGATCGGCACGTCGCTCTACAGCGGCACGGTCGAGGCGCTGGCCTACGAGGGGCTCGCCGCGGTGGGGGCGCAGGACCGGTACGCGACCCTGCGGGGGCACGTCACCGCGGCCGGGCACGCCGGACAGATCCCGGCGGCGTTCGCCGCGACGGCGCTGGTCGCCACGGGCGGGTACCCGCTCGTCGGCTGGGTCAGCGTGGGGATCTGCCTTGCCGGTGCCCTGTTGACCTGGACGTTCCCCGACCCGCCCCGCACGGCCGACCCCGACGGGGAGGACGAGGACCTCGGGTACTTCGCCACCCTGCGGTCCGGGCTCGGCGAGGCCGTCGGCAGCCGGGTGGTGCGGGGCGCGCTGGTGGCCGCCGCGCTGGTCGCCGGGATCGACGCCCTGGAGGAGTTCTACCCGCTCATCGTGGGGGAGTCGGCGGAGGTCACGCTGGCCGCGGTGCCGGTGGTGCTGCTGGTGGTCACCGTGGCTCTACCTGGACTGGGCCGACCGCGA
>NZ_JACBXB010000427.1 GCF_013870575.1 Pseudonocardia pini | reverse complement strand
CGACGGTGACGCCGGGCAGCTCCTGCACGGCCGCCCAGTGTGCGCCGCGGGCGCGCCGGGCGATCTTGCGGATCCGGCCGTCGATCCAGAGCCGCAGCGGCTCCTCCCACTCCGGCTCGGGGGTCACGCACACCGCGAGCGCGGCCTGGGCCGCCGCCTCCAACAGCGCGATGCGGCCGGGCAGCGGCTCGCGCTCGATCCGCAGGACGACGGGCATGGCCCGCACGATCCCGTCCGCCTCCGGCGGGATGACGGTGGGTGCCCCGGTGTAGCGCGCGGCCAGCCCGGCGAGCACGTCGGCAGCGGCCCAGGCGTCGTCGGACGAGGCGGCGCTCACGCGATCGGGACCCGACGTAGCACGCCCTCCTCGGCGTCCGCGCTCTCCACCTCGTCCCGGGTGATGCCCAGGACGAACAGCACGGCGTCGAGGTACGGGACCGACAGCGCGGTGTCGGCGATCTCGCGCAGCGCAGGCTTGGCGTTGAACGCGATGCCCAGCCCGGCGGCCGAGAGCATGTCGATGTCGTTGGCGCCGTCGCCGACCGCGACGGTCTGCTCGATCGGGATCCCGTGCTCCGCGGCGAACCGGCGCAGCGCCACCGCCTTGCCGGGCCGGTCGACGATCTCCCCGACGACCCGCCCGGTGAGCCGCCCGTCGGCGACCTCCAGCGTGTTGGCCGCGCAGAAGTCCAACCCCAGCTCGGCCACCAGACCGTCGATGACCTGCGTGAACCCCCCGGACACGACCCCGCAGCGGAAGCCGAGCCGCTTGAGCGTGCGGATGGTGGTGCGGGCGCCGGGCATCAGCTCCAGCTCGGCCGCGACCTCGTCGATCACGGAGGCCGGAAGACCTGCCAACGTGCCGACCCGGGCCCGCAGCGACTCCGCGAAGTCGAGCTCCCCCCGCATGGCCGCCTCGGTGATCGAGCGGACCTGCTCCTCGGCGCCCGCGCGGGCGGCGAGCATCTCGATGACCTCGCCCTGGACCAGGGTGGAGTCGACGTCGAACGTGATGAGCCGCTTGGAGCGCCGGGCCAGCCCGACCCGCTCCACGGCCACGTCCACCCCCGCCTCGCGGGCGACCTCGACGAGCTTGGCCCGCAGGGTGCCGTGCGGCTGGGCGGGGTCGTCCGGGTTCGGCGAGACCTCGAACTCGAGGCCGGTCACGGGGTAGTCGGCGACCCGCTTGATGGAGTCGATGTTCGCGCCGACGTCCGCGAGGGCCTGCGCGACCATCCCGAAGGCCCGCGCCGTGATCGGCCGCCCCAGCACGACGACGGCGTGCGTGGCGTGCCTGCGCACCTCGCCCACCCCGCCGAGCGAGGTGTGGACCTGCATCCCGATGCTGTGCATCGCGGACTCGACGGACTCCTGCAGCTCCTCCGGGTCCCCGGCCACGGCGACCAGGGCGCCGAGGGTGAGCCTGCCGCGGATGACGACCTGCTCCACGTCGAGCAGGTCGACGGCGTGCCGGGTGAGCACCGTGAACAGAACCGAGCTGACGCCCGGACGGTCAGGCCCGGTCACCGTGACGAGCACGGTGGACCGGGCCTGGTCGTGATCGGGCACCTACCGCGACTTGGGGTCGTCGTCCGGCTGCTCTTCCTTGCCGACGGCCTGGGTGAGGACCTCGGACGGCGCGGCGTGCCCGCCGACGTGCGCCTCGGCCCTGGCCCGCTCGACCAGGTGCGGGTAGTGCAGCTCGAACGCCGGGCGCTCCGAACGGATCCGGGGCAGCTCGGTGAAGTTGTGCCGCGGGGGCGGGCAGGAGGTGGCCCACTCCAGCGAGTTGCCGTGGCCCCACGGGTCGTCCACGGTGACCACGCGGCCGTAGCGGTAGCTGCGGAAGACGTTCCAGATGAACGGCAGCGTCGAGGCGCCGAGCACGAACGCACCGATCGAGCTGATCATGTTCAGCGTGGTGAAGCCGTCGGACGGCAGGTAGTCCACGTACCGGCGCGGCATGCCCTCGTTGCCGACCCAGTGCTGCACCAGGAACGTCATGTGGAACCCGACGAACGTGGCCCAGAAGTGGAACTTGCCCAACGTCTCGTCCAGCATCCGGCCGGTCATCTTCGGGAACCAGAAGTAGATGCCCGCGTAGGTGGCGAACACGATGGTGCCGAAGAGGACGTAGTGGAAGTGCGCCACCACGAAGTACGTGTCCGAGACGTGGAAGTCGATCGGCGGCGAGGCCAGCAGCACGCCCGTCAGACCACCGAAGAGGAACGTGGCGAGGAAGCCGACCGAGAAGAGCATCGGCGTCTCGAACGTGAGCTTGCCCTTCCACATCGTGCCGATCCAGTTGACGAACTTGATGCCCGTGGGGATCGCGATGAGGAACGTGGTGAAGGAGAAGAAGGCCAGCAGCACCGCGCCGGTCGCGTACATGTGGTGCGCCCACACGGCGACGGACAGTGCCGCGATGGCGATCGTGGCGTAGATCAGCGTCTTGTAGCCGAAGATCGGCTTGCGGCTGAACACCGGGAAGATCTCGCTCACGATGCCGAAGAAGGGCAACGCGACGATGTACACCTCGGGATGGCCGAAGAACCAGAAGAGGTGCTGCCAGAGGATGACGCCGCCGTTGGCGGGGTCGAACACGTGGGCGCCGAGGTGGCGGTCCGCCGCGAGGCCGAACAGGGCCGCGGTGAGCACCGGGAACGCGATCAGGATGAGCAGCGCCGTGACGAAGATGTTCCAGGTGAAGATCGGCATCCGGAACATCGTCATGCCGGGGGCACGCATGCAGACGATCGTGGTCACGAAGTTGACGCCGCCGAGGATCGTGCCCAGCCCGGAGACCGCCAGACCCATGATCCACAGGTCGGCGCCCGCCCCGGGTGAGCGGATCGCGTCGGACAGCGGGGTGTAGGCGAACCAGCCGAAGTCCGCGGCACCGCCCGGCGTGAGGAAGCCGGACAGCACGGTGAGGCCGCCGAAGAGGAACAGCCAGTACGAGAAGGCGTTCAGCCGGGGGAACGCGACGTCCGGCGCGCCGATCTGCAGCGGCACGATGTAGTTCGCGAAGCCGAACAGGATCGGCGTCGCGTACAGCAGCAGCATGATCGTGCCGTGCATCGTGAACATCTGGTTGTACTGCTCGGACGACAGGATCTGCTGTCCCGGCCGCGCCAGCTCCGCGCGGATGAGCAGTGCCATCGCCCCGCCGACCATGAAGAAGGCGAAGGACGTGACCAGGTACAGGATCGCGATGTCCTTGGGGTCCGTCGTCCTCAACATCTTGAGGAACACCGAACCCTTACCCGGTCGATGCGCCGGGTACGGGCGCGTCTCGATCGGCTTGGGCGCGACGGCTGTCACTGTGCCTCCTGCACTGGCCTCGTGGTGGGGCAGGCCCGAACTCTATCTCCCGCGCACCGGCCCCCACGTGATCGGGCAGGCGTGCATGGGCATTGTGCTCTACGGAGGGTAGAACGCCCAACCGCGGGGTGCCAGACTCGGGCCCGATCGGGTCCGGGCAGGGTCGTGGCGTGACCCTCACCCCCGGGCCGGGCCTCGCCGTCGCCGTCGTGCTCGCGGTCGCGGTCGCGGCCGCGTCGGCGCTGCTCGCCCGGCTCGGGACGGCCCGCGGGGCGGTGCTGGCCTCGGTCCGGGCGGCCGTCCAGCTCGGCGCGGTGTCCCTGCTGCTCGGCGTGGTGGTGCGCTCGCTGGGGGCGAGCGCGGGGTTCGTGCTGCTCATGGTGGGGGTGGCGACGTTCACGTCCGCGCGGCGGATCACCGCGGACCGCAGCGGTGCGTGGGTGCTGCTGCCGATCGCGGCCGGGCCGCTGCCCGTCGTCGCCCTGCTCGTGGTGGGCGGGGTGGTGCCCGCCACCGGCCTCGCCGTCATCCCGACGGCGGGGATCCTGATCGGCGGGGCGATGACCGCCACGTCGTTGGCGGGCAGGCGGCTGCGCGACGAGCTCGAGGCGCGACACGGCGAGGTCGAGGCGGCCCTGTCCCTGGGCCTGCTCCCCCGGGACGCCAACGTGGAGATCGCCCGGCCGAGCGCCGCCCAGGCGCTGGTCCCGGCGCTGGACCAGACGCGGACCGTCGGGCTGGTGACGCTGCCGGGCGCCTTCGTGGGGATGCTGCTGGGCGGGGCGTCGCCGCTGGAGGCGGGCGCGGTGCAGCTGCTTGTGCTGGTGCTCCTGCTGGCGGTGGAGACCGCCGCGGTGGCACTGACCCTCGAGCTGGTCTGCCGCGGCCGGATCCGCTTCCCACGGTCGTGAGCGGCGATCGTCGCCATGGCGACGATCGCCGCTCATGGGTCAGCCTGCCAGGCGTTTCGCCGGGTCCGGCGGGGCCGCGCCCGCGGCGACGAGCGCGTCCGACCACTCGTCGAGCTGCTTGGTGATCGACCCGAGCTCCGGGCCGATCGCCTCGACCACCGAGCGCTGCAGCGCGTCGGTCCGGGCCTCCAGCTCGCTCCGGAACCGCAGGCCCCCGGCCGAGAGCAGCTCGCCCTCGAGCAGCCCCTGCTCGCGCAGGTCCGCGAGGGTCTGCGCGACCCGGTCCGGCGACCAGCCCCGCGTCGCCGTGTACTCCCCCGCCCGGTAGCCGCAGTACAGCTCGGTGAGGACGTTCATCGCCACCGGGTCGAGACCCGCCACCGCGCACACCGCGAGGTGCGAGTCGCCGCGGTGCTCGCGCAGCAGGTGGCAGGCGTGCACGAGGGCGGCGAGCGGGTCGTCGGGCCACGGCTCCGCCACCAGTCCGGTG
>NZ_JACBXB010000426.1 GCF_013870575.1 Pseudonocardia pini | reverse complement strand
CGACGGAGCGGCCGTCGCCCGCCGCGGAGGTGCGCTCCAGCAGGCCCGCGGCGCTGAGCGTGTTGGTCAGGCTCGACACGGCGGCGCGACTCATCCCGGACAGCTCCGCCGCCCGCCGCGACTCGACGGGACCGGAGATCCACAGCGTGAACAGCAGCCGCCAGGCCGACCAGCTCCACCCGGCGGGTCGGTGCACAGTGGACTCGAGGTCGTAGGTCAGCCCGCTCGCGACCCGGGTGAGCAGCAGGACCAGGCCCATCGCGGAGCGGTCCGTGCCGGGCAGCCGGGCCGCCGTCTCGTCGATCGCGGGCTGCGCGAAGGACAGGAAGTCCTCGGACCCGGAACCGGTGTCGGACACGCTCACAGCAGACCACGCAGCGCGGGCGCCATCCGCAGCGGGATCGACTCGACCATCGCGATCGCGGTGCTGGAGCGCGCGACGCCGTGGCACCGCAGCAGGTCCAGGGTGATCCGGTGCAGGTCCACGGTGTCCCGCGCGACCACCCGGACCATCAGGTCGCCGTCCCCGGTGATCGCGTGCGCCTCGCAGACCTCGGGGACCTCGGCGATGTCCGCCAGGGTCTGGTCCGCGTCCGCCTGGCTGATCGCGAGGGTGAGGAACGCGAGCACCGGATACCCCGCGGCCTCGTGCCGGGTCCGCACGCTGACCGGCGCGAGCGCCCCGTCCGCCTCCATCCGCCGCAGCCGGGACTGGACCGTGTTGCGCGCCAGCCCCAACCCCTCCGCCAACGCGACGACGGTGGCGTGCGGGTCCGCGTCCAGCGCCAGCAGGATCCGGGCGTCTGTCCGATCGAGCACGCTGACCAGCCCTTCCCGTGGTTCGCGATCCCTATTGAGCATTCTGCATCATCAACTCGGCGTCTCTTGCGCAGAACTCGCAACGGGCGTGTCCTGGAGCCATGCCGACCGTCGCGCAGTACCTCGCCCACCGGCTGCACGCGCTCGGCGCCAGGCACCTCTTCGGCGTCCCGGGCGACTTCAGCCTCTCGCTGCTGGACTCCGTCCTGGAGACCGGGCTGCTCGAGTGGGTCGGCTCACCCAACGAGCTCAACGCCGGCTACGCCGCCGACGCCTACGCCCGCACCCGCGGCATCGGCGCCGTGGTGACGACCTTCGGCGTCGGCGAGCTCTCGGCGATCGACGCCGTGGCCGGGGCCTACGCGGAGAACGTGCCGCTCGTGCAGATCACCGGCGCGCCCGCGACCGGCCGCGACGGCCTGCTGCTGCACCACACCCTGGGCGACGGCGACCTCGGCCGCTTCGCCCGCGCGTACGGCGAGGTCACGGCGGCGGGTGCGGTGCTGACGCACGAGGATCCCTGCGCCCGGATCGACGAGGTCCTCGCCGTGGCCCTGCGCGAGCTCCGCCCCGTCTATCTCGCGATCCCGGCCGACGTCGCCCTCGCCCCGGCCGAGCGTCATGGGGCCACCACTGTCGTTCCGACCCCCTCCGACGACGGTCGTGGCTCCGTACCGCGCTTTCGACAGGCCGCACGCGAGCTGCTCGACGGCGCGCACAGCGCCGCGGTGATCGCGGGGCACCTCGTGGAGCGGACCCGCAGCCGGGACGCGTTCCGTGCGCTGGTGGCGGCCGCGGACTCCCCCGTCGTGACGCTGACCTCGGGTCGCGGCGCGATCGACGCCGACCATCCGCTCTTCGCCGGGGTCTACGTCGGGGAGATCGGCGCCAAGCGGGCCGTGCTCGCGGTGGAGACCGCGGACGTCCTGCTCGAGATCGGCACCCTGATGTCCGACGCCGTGACCGGCGTGTTCTCCCACCGCGACGATCCCGCCCACACCGTCCACCTCGGCCTGCGGACCGCTCGCGTGGCCGGGCAGGAGTTCGCGGTGCCGTTCGCGACCGGGCTGAGCGTCCTCACCGCACTGCTCGCGGACACCGCCCTGCACCGCGAGCTCCCCGACCTGCCCCCGGGCGGCCCCGTCGCCGGCGAGACGCTGGACCAGGACGCCCTGTGGGCGGTCCTCGAGCGACGGCTGCCGGCCGGGTCGCGGCTGGTCACGGACATCGGGACCACGTTCTGGGGGGCGGCGGGGATCACTCTGCCCCCGGGCGTCGACGTCGTCGCCCAGCCGCTCTGGTCCTCCATCGGCTACGCGCTGCCCGCCACCCTCGGGTGTGCGCTGGCCGCTCCCGGACGGCGGCCGGTGCTGGTGATCGGGGACGGCGCCGCGCAGATGACGGTCCAGGAGCTGGGGAACCTCGCACGCCGGACCGACGCGGTCGTGGTCGTCGTCGACAACTCCGGGTACACGATCGAACGGGCGCTGCAGAGCCCGCAGGCCGTGTACAACGACGTCGCGAGCTGGGACTGGACCGCGCTCGTCCGTGCCTTCGCCCCCGGCGTCGACCTGCGGACGGGCTCGCCGACCACCCCGGCCGAGCTCGACGCCGAGCTGGTCGAGGCCCTGGCCGACGACCGGATGACGCTGCTCCACGTCCGGCTCGACGCCCTGGACGTCCCCGCAGGACTGCAGGGCCTGGCCGACCGGGTCCACGGCCGCTGACCCGGCGCACGGACCCCGGAAGCACGAACGGCACTCCCGTGAGCGGGAGTGCCGTCCGTCGGGGATGCGGGTCAGACCTCCAGGAGGCGCTCCGCGTCGGCTCGTTCGCATTCCTGCACCGCGCCCGGCAGGGCGTCCCGCAGCGACCAGCTGGTGACGCTGCCGTCGGGCCCGGTGGTCCGACCGCGCGCCAGGGCACGGCAGATGCGCAGGCGCACCTCGTCCTCCAGGTCGACGTCGCAGGCGAACAGCACCCGCAGCCGCACCCGTCCGCCGACCCGGCCCACCGCGGTGTGCAGGGCGGTCGCCGAGTCGTCCGCGGCCTCGCCGAGCTCGGCGGCGATGGCCGCTCCGGGGGCGGACTGGTCGAGGTCCGAGGCGAGGTCGAGCTCGGCGGTGTGCGCGAAGGCGGAACGCATCGCGCCAGCATGCCACACATCTGTGGCGCTCGTCACACCCCCGTCCCGGTCCTCGGTCACAGCGCCGTCGCGGGGGCTCCGTAGCCTCGAGGCGTGGAGGCCACCCGGGTCACGGTCGTCGGCGGACGGCGCGTGGCCTGGACCGAGCACGGCGACCCCGGGGGCCGGCTCGTCGTGTTCCTGCACGGCATCCCGGACAGCAGGCTCGGCAAGTCCTACCTCGACGCGGCCGCCCGTGAGCGCGGCCTGCGGGTCGTCTGCCCGGACCGGCCCGGGATCGGCCGGTCGGACCCCCTCCCCGACCACACGGTCGCGGGCTACGCGGGCCAGGTCGCGGCGCTCGCCCGCGCCCTTGGCGCCGACCGCTACGGGGTGCTCGGCTACTCCGGCGGCGGGCCGTTCGCGCTGGCCTGCGCGGCGGGAGCCGATCCGCACCTCACCGCGGTCACCGTGGTCGCGGGTCTCGGACCGCTGGACCGGGAGGGGGCGCGGGCGGGCGTCGGCACCGAGGACCTGGACATGATCGACCTCGCCCGGCACCGCCCGTGGCTCGGTGCGCTGGTGCTTCGCGGGGAGCGGCTGGCGGTGCGGCTCGCCCCGGGATTCGCGCTGCGCCTGACCGCCGACGGCCTCACCGCGCACGACCGCGCGATGCTCGACCACGTGGGCGGAGAGCTGCTGCTCGCCGGGTTCGCCGAGGCGCTGCGCCCGGGGCCGCGCGGGGTGCTGGCCGAGTACGCGCTGCTCGGGGCGCCGTGGGAGCTGGACTGGAAGGCGGTCGCGGTGCCCGTCCACCTCGTCGCGGGCGAGGACGACCGCACCGTCCCGCTGCACCACGCCGAGGACGTCCTCGCCCGGCTCCCCGCCGACGTCGGCACCCTGCACCGGATCCCGGACGCCGGGCACGTCTCGGTCGTCCGGCACCTCGGCGCCGTGCTGGACACCCTCGCCGGGTAGCGGGACCACCGCCCGGGGGTCCGCGGCGGCGCCCCGATAGCGTCCGACGGGTGCGTCGCGCCGCCCTCCCCCTCGCCGTGGCGCTGCTCGCCCTGCAGGTCCCGGTCCTCGCGCTCTGGCCCGCCGCGCACACGCTGCTCATCGACCTCCAGGTCTACGTGGCGGGCGGTGCGCACGTGCTCGCGGGCGAGCCGCTCTACGACGGCGGCGTGCTGCTGGACCTGCCGTTCGTGTACCCGCCCGTCGCGGCCGTGCTGTTCGTCCCGCTCACCCTGCTCCCGCTCCCGCTGCTGAAGATCCTCTGGACCGCGGCCGGGATCGTGCTGCTCACCCTCGTGGTCCGCCGGTGCGCGCCCGGCGTGCCCGCCGCCGTCGTGCTGCTGCTCACCGCCGCCGCGCTCGGGCTCGACCCGGTCCGCACCACTCTCTACCTGGGGCAGGTCAACGTCGTCCTGCTCGCCCTGGTGCTGCTCGACCTGACCGGCCGCGGGCGCCTGCGCGGCGTCGGGCTGGGCATCGCCGCGGCGATCAAGCTCACCCCGTTGCTGTTCGTGGTGTACCTGCTCCTCACCCGCCGGTTCCGGGCCGCCGCGACGGCCGTGGCGACCTTCGTCGTGGCGACCGGGCTCGGGTTCCTCGTGGCCCCGGCGGACTCGGTGCGGTACTGGCTGCGGGGCACGTTCCTGGCCGCGGACCGGATCTCCGCGGTCGCGGGCCCGAGCAACCACGCGCTGGCCGGGAGCGTGGGCAGGCTGTTCGGCGAGCACACCGCACTCGCCCTGACCCTGTCCGCGCTGCTCGCGGC
>NZ_JACBXB010000425.1 GCF_013870575.1 Pseudonocardia pini | reverse complement strand
GAGCCCGGCGTCCTCGGCGAGCCCGAGCACCCGCCGGGCCGCCTCGGCGTGCCACGGGTAGTTGGCGTGCAGCCGCAACCAGCCGTCGGCGGTCCGGTGGAAGGCGGACAGGGGGTCGAACGGGTTGCCGGGGCTCACGCCCTCCCGCAGCAGGTACCGCTCGCTGCGCAGCGCCACGGCGGCCTGCCGGGTGTCGATCGCGACGGGCCGGTCGGTGGCTGCGAGCAGGGCCGCCCCGATCGTCGCGGTACCGAACTCGGTGACCGGGAAACGGCTGCTCAGGGTGCGTGGGGGACCCGTCACGCGCAGCCGGTCCACCGCGGCGGGGTCCCCGCCGAGCTCGGCCCACACCTGTCCGATCATCGGCTCCCGATCAGCTGGGCGACGCCGTCGAGGATGCGCTCGAGCCCGAACCGGAACTGCTCGTCCCGGTCCGTGGCCGGGTCCGGTCCCTCTGCGAAGGCGCCGCCGGAGAAGGCGGCGATCACCGCGGGGAACCGGCCCGGGTCGAGGTAGCGGGCGAAGAGGGTCTCGTAGCTGTCGTCGTCGGCGACCTCGGCGTCGTGGAAGGTCGCGTCGCCGAAGACGTGCGCGTTGATCAGCAGGATGACCTGCAGCTTCTCGGGTTCGAGCAGCGGGGTCGCGCGCAGCGTCCGCAGGCCGTACTCCAGCCAGGTCAGCTGGTTGGGGGTCGCGGGCGGGCCCAGGATCGGGAGCGTCTGCAGGATCCAGGGATGGGCGCGCAGCCGCTCCACGGTCCCCCAGGCCCAGCGTTCGACGCCGGTCCGCCAGTCCTCGTCGGCGGCCGGGTCGAAGGTGGTGGGCGGCGGGCCGACCGCCACGTCCTGCATGTGCAGGATCAGCTCCTCCTTGCTCGCGACGTGCCGGTAGAGCGACATGGTGGTGAAGCCGAGCGCCTTGGCCACCCGGCTCATCGACACGGCGGCGAGGCCCTCGGCGTCGGCCAGCGTGATCGCCGCCGCGACGATCCGTCCGAGCGAGAGCCCCTCGCGGGCACCGTCGTACGGGCTCGCCTTCCAGACCGCCTCCAGCGGCGACACCTGCTCGTTCATCGGGGTTGATCCTACGGCCTGTTTATGCCATATACTAAGTGTATGACATACACAGTCGAGGTCGAGGGGCTGCGGAAGTCCTTCGGTGACACGGTCGTGCTGGACGGCATCGACCTGCGCGTCGCGCGCGGGACCGTCGCGGCGCTGCTCGGCCCGAACGGTGCGGGCAAGACCACCACCGTGAAGATCCTGTCCACGCTGCTGCGGCCGGAGGCCGGGCGCGTCCACGTCGCGGGATGCGACGTCCTCGCGCGCCCCGCCGAGGTCCGCCGCCGGATCAGCCTGACCGGCCAGCACGCCACGGTCGACGAGGTGCTCACCGGGCGCGAGAACCTCGTCATGATGGGCAGGCTGCGGCACCTGACCAAGGCCGCCGCCCGGGAGCGGGCGGGCGCGCTCCTGGAGCGGTTCGACCTGGTGGAGGCGGCCGACCGGCGGGTGGCGACCTACTCGGGCGGCATGGCCCGCAGGCTCGACATCGCGCTCGGCCTGGTCGACGACCCGGCGGTGCTGTTCCTCGACGAGCCCACCACGGGGCTGGACCCCCGCGGCCGCCGGGACGTCTGGGACACGGTGGGGGAGCTGGCCGCGTCGGGGGTCACGGTCCTGCTGACCACGCAGTACCTGGAGGAGGCGGACCGGCTGGCGGACTCGATCTCCGTGCTCGCAGGCGGGCGGATCGCCGCCTCCGGGACCGCGGACCAGCTCAAGGCGCTGATCGGCGGGGAGACCGTCGAGCTGGTGCTGCCGGACGCCGGTGCGCTGGCCTCGGCGCTGTCGCTGGCGGAGCTGCGCGGCTACCGGGCGCGGGTGGCGGACCTGTCGCTGCACGTGCCCACGGACGGGACCGCCGCGGAGGTCCGCGAGCTGCTGGAGGTCGTGGCCGGGGTGCCGGTGCTGCGCGTCGCGGTCCACCGACCCACGCTCGACGACGTCTTCCTCGCCCTGACCGAGCAGGCGGTCCCGGCATGAGCGTCTACTCCCGCACGCCCGGCCCGGTCCTCGACGTCGGGGTCCTGCTCGGCCGCAGCCTGCGCCACTCCGCCCGCAGCATCGACGCCACCATCTCGGCGATCGTGCTGCCGCTGCTGATCCTGTGCGTGTTCGTCTACATCTTCGGGGGCGCGCTGGAGGCGGGCACCCCGGACTACCTGAACTACGTCGTCCCCGGCGTCATCGTGCTGTGCGCGGCGTTCGGGTCGGCGTCGACGGCGGTGTCGGTCAACGAGGACATGACCTCCGGGGTGATCGACCGGCTGCGGTCGCTGCCGGTCGTCGGGTCGGCGGTGCTGGCCGCGCACGTCGTGGCCAGCGTCGTGCGCAACGTCGTCTCGACCGCCGTGGTCCTCGGCGTCTCGCTGCTGATGGGGTTCCGGCCGGTCGCGGGGGTCGCGGACTGGCTGCTCGCGGCGGGTGTCCTGGTGCTGTTCATGGCGGGGGTCTCGGCGCTGTCGGCGGCCTTCGGGCTGGTGGTGAGCAGTGCCGAGGCGGCAGGGGCGCTGTCCTTCGTGCTGCTCTTCCTGCCCTACGTGAGCAGCGGGTTCGTCCCGCCGGAGACCATGCCCGCCGTGCTGCGCGGCTTCGCCGAGTACCAGCCCGTCACACCGCTGATCGAGTCGGTCCGCGGGCTCCTGCTCGGGCTGCCGGTCGGCTCCTCGCTGGGCCACGCGGTGCTCTGGTGGGGCGGGTTCCTGCTGGTCGGAGTGGTGGCGGCGGGGGTGTTGTTCCGGCGGCGGGCGGGTCGGTGACTACCCTCGCCGGTGTGCGACTGAGTCAGTTCCGGACCCTCCTGCACGACGAGTTCGGCGAGATCCGCGGCCGCTCGCTGGCGCGCGACCACGTGTTCGCCGAGCTCGGCGGGCGCAGCGCCGAGCAGGCGATCGAGGCGGGCATCGACCCGAAACGGGTCTGGGAGGTCATCTGCCAGGCCTACGACGTGCCCGCCGAACGACGGCTGGGTCGGGACTGAGCACGCCGCCGCCGCTCGGCGCGGCAGGGTAGCCGATCGGCGTGTCGGGGTCGGTCTCGAACACGTGTTCGTATAGCGTGTGTCCACAGAACGCCCCGGTTGTGGACAGCGGGGGCGCGAGTTCGGGAACTGTCGGTGGGACCGAATACGGTTCGTCCGTGGCTCCCCGGAAGTCGTCGAACACAGCGAACACAGGTCCCTCCCGCACCGAGCGAGGTAGTCAGATGAGCACTCCCGACCGCGAGAAGGCGCTCCAGCTCGCCCTCGCCCAGATCGAGAAGAACCACGGCAAGGGTTCGGTCATGCGCCTGGGGGACGACACCCGTCCCCCGATCGGCGTGATCCCCACCGGGTCGATCGCGCTCGACGTCGCACTCGGCGTCGGCGGCTTCCCGCGCGGCCGCGTCGTGGAGATCTACGGCCCGGAGTCCAGCGGTAAGACCACGGTCGCGCTGCATGCCGTGGCCAGCGCGCAGGCCGCGGGCGGCACCGCCGCGTTCATCGACGCGGAGCACGCGCTGGACCCGGAGTACGCCAAGGCCCTCGGTGTGAACACCGACGAGCTGCTGGTCTCCCAGCCGGACACCGGCGAGCAGGCGCTGGAGATCGCGGACATGCTGATCCGCTCCGGCGCGCTGGACATCATCGTGATCGACTCGGTGGCCGCGCTCGTGCCGCGCGCCGAGATCGAGGGCGAGATGGGCGACAGCCACGTCGGCCTGCAGGCCCGGCTGATGAGCCAGGCCCTGCGGAAGATCACCGGCGCGCTGAGCACCTCCGGCACCACGATGATCTTCATCAACCAGCTCCGCGAGAAGATCGGCGTGATGTTCGGGTCCCCGGAGACCACGACGGGTGGCAAGGCGCTCAAGTTCTACGCGTCCGTCCGCCTGGACATCCGCCGGATCGAGACGCTGAAGGACGGCACCGACATGGTCGGCAGCCGCACCCGCGTCAAGGTCGTGAAGAACAAGGTGGCGCCGCCGTTCAAGCAGGCGGAGTTCGACGTGCTGTACGGCGTCGGCATCAGCCGCGAGGGTTCGCTGATCGACGTCGGCGTGGAGCAGGGGATCATCCGCAAGTCGGGTGCCTGGTACACCTACGAGGGCGACCAGATGGGGCAGGGCAAGGAGAACGCCCGCAAGTTCCTCAAGGAGAACCCGGACATCGCCGCGGAGGTCGAGAAGCGGATCAAGGAGAAGCTCGGCATCGGCGCGGTGCTCGATGCGGATGCGGAGACCGTCGAGCCCGTCCCGGCCCCGGTCGACTTCTGACCGTGGTGTCCGGCACGACCCCGGAGCAGCCGGAGCGGCCCCTCCAGGCCGCCCCGGCCCGCCACCGGCTCTCCATGGAGGACCTCGAGCCGGCCGCCCCCGCGCGGGCGCCGGTGGCGTCCTTCGACGAGGAGCCCGCCGTCGTCGCGGTCAGGGTCGCGGACTTCGGGGCGGCCCCCGCCGCAGGTGACGGGGTCGGTGTCGAGGCCGGGGGCGAGCCCGGTGACGGGGTGGCGGCCGAGCAGCAGGCTCGCGAGACGCTGCTCGTCGGGTTCGACGAGCTCGAACCGGCTCCCGACCGACAACATCCGCCCGCCGAGCTGGGTGCGCTCACCGAGGCATCCGGCGACGCACCGCAGCTCACGATGGACGACCTGCGCTTCGGCCGCCGCGGCGCCCGTGCCGACCGCGGTGCCC
>NZ_JACBXB010000424.1 GCF_013870575.1 Pseudonocardia pini | reverse complement strand
GGCCTCGGGGTCGTCGAGGAGCTCGAGGGCGAGCTCGGCGGAGAGCACCGCGCTGCCCAGGTCCATCAGCACGACGACGCCCGACCCACTGTCCGCCCTGGTCAGCGCGTCGGCGATAGCCGTGGCGTCGGTGCCGAGGGTGTCCGCGTCGAGCCCTGCGGCGACCTCGATCCGGACCTCGTCGCCGTGCAGCATCTCGCGGGCGAGCAACGCCGCCGCCTCACCCAGCGCCCGGCTGTGGGACACGACGACCAACCCGACCGCCCCGTCACTCACCCGTCCTCCTCCTCGCCGTTGCGCGTCGCTCGGGGCCGTGGTGTCCGACTCGCGGGCCGTCACGTCCGACTCGCGGGCCGTCATGTCCGACTCGCGAGCTGTCGTGTTCGACTCGCGGGTCGTGGTGTCCGACTCGCGCGCCGTCACGTCCGACTCGCGGGCCGTCATGTCCGACTCGCCAGCCGTGGTGGCCGACTCGCGCGGCTGGATGTGGGGACTCGCGGGGGCCGAGGCTCAGGGGAGGGTCTCCGCTGCGGTGGCGATCAGGAGGGCGGCGGAGGTGGCGCCGGGGTCCTGGTGGCCCACGCTCCGTTCGCCCAGGTAGCTGGCCCTGCCCTTGCGGGCGAGCATCGGGGTCGTGGCGTCGCGGCCCTCGTCCGCTGCCTGCGACGCCGCCCGCAAGGCCTCCGACAACGGCGAGCCGTCCGTTAGAGCCTGGTCGAGGGCGTCGAGGGCCGGGGACAGGGCGTCGAACATCGTCTTGTCCCCCGCCTCGGGTCGCCCGCGCGCGACCACCCCCTCCAGCCCCGCACGCAGGGCCTTCGCCACCGAGTCCGGGTCGAGCGACGTCGCCTCGCCCGCCGCGGTCCCGATCCGGAGGAAGAGGGTGCCGTAGAGCGGCCCGCTCGCCCCGCCCACCGTGCTGACCAGCGTCATCCCGACCTTCTTGAACAGTGCGCCGACCGTCTCGAACTCCGCGGCGTCGAGCGCCGCGACCACCGCCGCCATCCCCCGCGCCATGTTCGCGCCGTGGTCGGCGTCCCCGATCGCCGAGTCGAGGTCCGTCAGCTCGCCCTGGTGCGACTCGATCGACGCCGCGAACGCGCGCACCCAGGCGACGAACCCGTCGACCTCCGTCATACGCCCCACCGCAGGCCCGGGGTGTCGACCGGGGCGTCCCAGAGCGAGAGCAGGTCGTCGTCCGCACGGAGCAGGGTGACCGAACAGCCCGCCATGTCCAGGCTCGTGATGTACGGCCCGACCAGCGACCGCGCCACCCGCACGCCCGCCTTCTCCAGCAGCGCCGCGACCTCGCCGTACATGAGATAGAGCTCGAGGAGCGGCGAGGCGCCCATCCCGTTGACGAAACAGATCACCGGGTCGGTGGTGAAGTCCAGGTCGGAGAGCACCGGCTCCACCAGCATCTCCGCGATCTCCCGTGCGGGCGCGAGCGGAACCCGGCGCCTGCCGGGCTCGCCGTGGATCCCGATCCCGATCTCCATCTCGGTCTCGGGCAGGTCGAACGTCGGTTTGCCCGCGGCGGGCACCGTGCACGAGGTGAGCGCCATGCCCATGCTGCGGCCGCAGTCGTCGACCTTGCGCGCCAGGTTCGCGACCTCGGCCAACGGCCTGCCCTGCTCGGCCGCCGCCCCCACGATCTTCTCCAGCAACACCGTGGTGCCGACCCCTCGACGGCCCGCGGTGTAGAGGCTGTCCTGGACGGCGACGTCGTCGTCCACGACGACGGTCTCGACCTCGATCCCGTCGGCCAGCTCGGCGGCCATCTCGAAGTTCATGACGTCGCCGGTGTAGTTCTTCACGATGTGCAGGACGCCCGCGCCGCCGTCGACGCCCTGGGTCGCGGCGACCATCTGGTCCGGCACCGGCGAGGTGAAGACCTCGCCCGCGCACGCGGCGTCGAGCATCCCGGGGCCCACGAACCCGCCGTGCATCGGCTCGTGCCCCGAGCCGCCGCCGGAGACGAGCCCGACCTTGCCACGCACCGGGGCGTCGCCGCGGAAGACGACCCGGTTCTCGTGGTCGACCCGCAGCTCGGGATGGGCGGCGGCCATGCCGCGCAACGCCTCCGTGACCAGGTTGGCCGGATCGTTGATCAGCTTCTTCATCTGGGTCCTCCGTCGCACCCGAAGCTCGTTCGACTATGCCGAAACGCACTCGAACGCTACTGTGACCCGAGTCACGACACAAGGAGTCCGGCGTGATCCAGTCCGTCGACCGGGCACTGCGGGTGCTCGCGGTGCTCCAGGGTGCGCGCAGGCGCAGCCTCGGTGAGATCGCGACGGCACTGGAGTTGGCCCCGTCGACCGTGCACGGGATCGTGCGGACGCTGCTGGCCCACGGGATGGTCGTGCAGGAGCGCGACTCCGGGCTCTACCGGCTGGGTCCCGCGACGCTCCGGCTCGGCAACGTCTACCTGGACAACCTCGAGCTCCGCGCGCACGCACAGCCGTGGATCTCCGAGCTCGCGGACCGGACCGGCTGCGCAGTGCGGGTGGCGGTCCCGCTGGGCGACGACGTCGTGGTCGTCGCGGCCGCGCCGACGCCCGTCGAGGTGGGGATCGTGATCCCCGCGCACGCCTGCGCGCTGGGCAAGGTCCTGCTCGCCCACGGCGCCTGCGTGCTCCCCGACCGTCCCCGCCGCATGACCGGCGAGACCGTGTTGAGTCCGCGGGACCCCGGGATCGTCCGGCGGACCGGGCTCGCGACCGAGGTCGAGGAGGCGGTGCTGGGTGAGTGCGGGCTCGCCGCACCCGTCGCGACCGCGGACGAGGTGTGCGGGGCGATCGCGCTGGTGGTCCCCGCGGCCGACTGGCCCCTCCCCCCGACCGCGCTCGCGGCCCTCCACCAGACCGCCCGTGCGATCAGCCGGGAGCTGGGCGCGAGTACGTGGCCCCCGCAGCGCGAGGAGGACGCCGCCACCGCGTGAGTCGCGGTGGTCCATCAGCCCCTACGCAGTGATCATCAGACCCCTACGCAGCTTTGGACACGCAGAAACCTGCGTGAGGGCCTGTTGATCACCACAGGGGAAGGTCATCAGGCCCCTGCGCAGGTCAGGCCGGGTGACGAGCTGCGTGAGGGCCTGTTGATCACCACAGGGGAAGGTCACCAGGCCCCTGCGCAGGTCGGGGTCGGGTTGCGTCCTGCGTCAGGGTCGACCGGGGCTCAGCGCTGGGAGCGGCGCTGGGTGCGGTTCTGGGGCGGGCCGGTGCGGGGGGCGGCGCTGCGGAGGGCGGGGCGGTTCTCCTGGTTCGCGTCGAACCGCGCGTAGGCGTCCACGATCTCGCCCACCAACCGGTGTCGCACCACGTCCTGGCTGGTCAGCTCGGGGAACGACACGTCGTCCACGCCGAAGAGGATGTCCTGCACCACCTGCAGCCCCGAGCGGGAGTTGCCCGGCAGGTCGATCTGCGTGACGTCCCCCGTCACGACGATCTTCGAGCCGAACCCGAGCCGGGTGAGGAACATCTTCATCTGCTCGGGCGTGGTGTTCTGCGCCTCGTCGAGGATGATGAACGCGTCGTTCAGGGTGCGCCCGCGCATGTACGCCAGCGGCGCGACCTCGATCGTCCCGGCCGCGATCAGCTTCGGGATGGACTCGGGGTCGATCATGTCGTGCAGCGCGTCGTACAGCGGGCGCAGGTACGGGTCGATCTTCTCGTACAGCGTGCCCGGCAGGTACCCGAGCCGCTCCCCCGCCTCGACCGCGGGACGGGTGAGGATGATCCGGTTGACCTGCTTGGCCTGCAACGCCTGCACGGCCTTCGCCATCGCCAGGTACGTCTTGCCGGTACCCGCCGGGCCGATGCCGAAGACGATGGTGTGCGCGTCGATCGCGTCGACGTACCGCTTCTGGTTCAGCGTCTTGGGCCGGATGGTCTTGCCGCGCCGCGACACGATGTCGAGGCTGAGCACCTCCGCCGGGGACTCGCCCCGCAGGGCGGCGATCGCCGGGTCCGCCTCGCCGAGCATCTCGACGGTGCGCCGCACGGTGTCCGAGCCGACCTGCTGACCGCGCTCGGCCAGGGTGATCAGCTCGGTGAAGACCCGCTCGGCGAACGCGACGTCCGCCGGGGCGCCGGAGAGGGTGAGCTCGTTGCCGCGCACGTGCACGTCTGCGGACAGGAGCTCCTCGGCGGTGCGCAGCGACTCGTCGCGCGAGCCGAGCAGCGCGAGCAGCGCGGTGTCCGGGACTGCCATGCGGGACTGGACGGGGTCCGGCTGGGTCACGTGCTTACGTCGCCTGCTCTCTGTCACTCGGTGCCGCCTGCGCGGGTCGGGCCGATGGTACCGCCGGGTACCGACAGATCGCCCCACCATTCGCGCGGGAGAACGCGCCGCGACGACCGGGGGGATGGTCGCCGCGGCGCGGCCGCCGGCGAACCGGCGGCTCCCACGGGCTGCTCACGAGGAGCGGTCCCGCGGGACCCCGTGCTCACCAGGGGGGTGGGTGAGCCGTGCCGAGAGTAGACCAGGTGATTGCAGGATCACGCAGACGGTGTGCCGTGCGCCCGGTCACACCACCGGTCGGTCAGTCCGCCGATCGCGCCGAGCGCCACCGCGGCCGCCGTCGACGCCCGGAGCACCTCGGGGCCGAGCCGGACGATCCGCGCGCCCGCACCGACCAACAGGTCCAGCTCGTCGTCGGCGATCCCGCCCTCGGGGCCCACGACCAGCAGGATCTCGCCGTCGGCCGGGAGGTCGGCCGCACGCAGGACCGCCTCG
>NZ_JACBXB010000423.1 GCF_013870575.1 Pseudonocardia pini | reverse complement strand
GTGAGCCGCCGTGACGGTCGCCGAGGGCAGGTCGGTGTGGTCGCCGGACGGGAGGCGCACTTGACCTGCTCCGGTACCGTCGCCCTGCACCTGTCGCCGACGCTCGGCGGCTGCGCTGCCTCTGCGGGTCGAGGACGGTGCGCGGATCCTCGGGTATCGGAGGCGGACCTGTGTCGCAGACACGCCGGTCGGTGCGGCTGCGCGAACGAGACGGGGAGACGGTGTCGCGGTGGGTCGTCGCCGCGCTGCTGCTCACCGGGCTGGTCGTGGAGGCGGTCCACCAGCTCACCACGGGCGACCACCCGTCGGACCTGCCGATCGTCGACGACTGGCTCCACGCCGGACTCATCCTGGCCTCGAGCGCGATCTGCGCGCGGGGCGCGCGCCGTCGTCGCACGGGTCCGTCCCGGGCGGCCTGGTGGTGCTTCGCCGCGGCGCTGCTGTTGTTCGGCCTCGCCGAGATCACCTGGAGCGCGCTGTACGCGGGCGGCGGCGACGTGCCGTCCCCGAACCCCACCGACCCGCTCTACCTGGCCACGTACCCGCTGTTCATGGCCGGTCTGGTGCTGATGGTCCGGGCCCGGGTGCTCGACGTCCCGTGGCACCGCTGGCTCGACGGCTTCGTCCTGGTCCTGATCGTGGCGACCCCGGGCGTGGTGCTGCTCATCGAGCCGGTGCTGGACGACGCCCCGATCGACCTGCTCGGTCAGATCGTGACGGTCGCGTACCCGCTCGGGGACGTGCTCCTGCTCGGCGCGCTCGTCGGCAGCCTGCCGCTGCTGTCCTGGCGGCTGGGTGGGAGCTGGCCGTGGGTGGGCCTCGGCCTGGTCTTCATGACCCTCGCCGACGCCACCTACAGCCTCACCGTCGACGACGTCGTCGCCCACGACGGTCCCTACGACTTCCTCTGGAGCGCGGGCGCGCTCGCCTTCGCCTTCGGCGCCACCCGGCTGCCGGCGTCGGCGCGTCCGTCGCGGGAGATCACCGGGTGGCCCGCGATCGCACTGCCGCTCGGCGCCCAGCTGTTCGCCGTGGCCACCCAGGTCTACGGCTACTTCCGGCCGCTGCCCCTGGGCGAGCGGCTGCTGACCGTGGCCGTCCTGTTCGTCGGCATCGTCCAGATCGTCGTGGCCCGACCGCGCCCCACCCCGGAAGGGCAGGACGACGTACCCGGCTGAGCGCGGGCCGCGCAGCCGATGATCGCCTCGGCGGGTGTCGCGACGGCCTCCGGGAACTCGGTCATGAGGGTAGAGGACGCCCGCGCGGGTGCGGCGGCCGTCGTCGGTGGGCAGGCCTCCGACGTCGCGGAGGTTCGCGAGCGGTTCCGGTCATACGAGTCGCCTTCGGATCAGGGCGCCGAGCCGGTCCAGGGCGAGCACCACCACCAGAACCACGAGGACGATCGTGAGGACCTGCTGGTACTCGAACAGGCGGAGCCGGGTGGTGAGCTCGATCCCGATGCCGCCCGCGCCGACCAGACCGAGCAGGGAGGCGGCGCGGACGTTGGAGTCGAGCACGAGCAGGGTGTAGCTGGCCAGCGTCGGGAGGTTCTCCGGCAGCAGGACCCACGTGATGCGCTGCGCCCGGCTCGCCCCGGTGGCGGCGGTGGCGTCCCAGGCCCGGCGGTCGGCGGACTCGAAGACGTCCGCGAACAGCCTCGCCATCCCGGCGGCCGTCGCGATGGTGATCGCCAGCGTGCCCGCGAGCGCGCCGAGGCCGACGGCGGAGACGAACAGCAGGGCCAGCATCAGCTCGGGGATCGCCCGCACGACGTTGACCAGCGTGCGCACGGGGTAGTGCAGCCACCGTTCGGGGAACACCGTGCGGCTGGCCAGCAACGCGGTCGGGACGGCGATCACGACCCCGATCACCGTGCCGGTCACCGCCATCGCGAGAGTCTCGCCCATCAGCACGACCGCGGTGCCGAGCACCGACAGGTCCGGCGGGAACATCCGCCCCACGAAGTCCGCGATGTTCGGGAGCCCGGCGACGACCGTCGCGACGGAGAGCCGGCTCGCGTTCGCGCACAGCACGAGCAGCGCGATCCCGGCGACGACGCCGAGGACGGCCGTCCAGCGCGGGCGCGTGATCGCGGAGAGCGCGGAGACGCGGTCGTCGGGGCGCGGCGGGGCCGGTGCGCTCACTGCTCCTCCCCGGCGTAGAGCTCGGCGAGCAGGGCGGCGTCGACCTCGGCGACCGGCTTGTCGAAGGCGAGCCGTCCGGCGCGCAGGCCGACGATCCGGTCGGCGATGCGGGTGGCGAGACCGGTGTCGTGCAGGTTGAGCACGGTGGCGAGGTTCTCCTCCCTGGCGAGGGCGACGACCTGGTCGACGACCGCGGCCGCGGTGCGCGGGTCGAGGTTGGCGACGGGCTCGTCGGCCAGCAGGACGTCGGGCTGCTGCGCGAGCGCGCGGGCGATGGCGACCCGCTGGCGTTGTCCGCCGGAGAGGGTGTCCGCGCGCTTGCGCAGCTGGGGTTCGAGCCCGACGCGGAGCAGCGCCCCTACCGCGATCTCCCGGTCGGCCCGCCGGACCAGGTGCAGCAGCGAGACGACCGGCGGCTGGTGCACCAGCCGTCCGATGAGGACGTTGGACAGGGCGGTCGCGGGCCCGACGAGCTCGAACTCCTGGAACACCAGCCCGCACCGGGCCAGCGCGCGGCGCCGGGCGACACCGCGCAGCCGGGCGAGGTCGGTGCCGTCGTGCCACACGGTGCCCGAGGTGGGGGAGTGGAGGCCCGCGAGGCAGCGCATCAGCGTGGACTTGCCCGCACCGCTCGGCCCGAGCACGGCGACGATCTCGCCCGGCGCCACGGCCAGCCCGACGTCGTCGAGCGCCTGGGTGCCGTCCGGGTAGCGGTAGGACAGGGCGGTGGCGGTGAGCCGGGCGCTGGTGTCCGCGGCGTGCAGGGCGGTCGCGCTCACGTGCCGACCGTCTGGAGGTCGACACCGAGCTCGCGCGCGGCCTCGCGGAACAGCTCGAAGTCCGACTCCTGCGCGGCGGCGAAGGACGTGGCGGAGGCGACCTCGAGGGCCTCCGGGTTCGGCTCCGTGGTGAAGGACCGGACGATGCCGTCGGTGATCGCGGGGTCGAGGCCGTCCCGCGCGATGATCACGATCGACACGGGCAGCGGCTCGGACTCGGCGACGATCCGCTGGACGTTCGGGTCGATGATCCCCTTGCTCGTCATCTGTCGGTAGATCATCCCGGCGTCGGCGGCGCAGTCGACCGAGCCCTGCTTCACGGCGAGCTCTGCGCTGTCGTGCCCGCCCGCGTAGGTGCCCTGGACGTCGGTCTCCGGGTCGATGCCCGCCCGCTTGAGCAGCAGCTTCGGGATGTAGTTGCCGCTGGTCGAGCCCGGGTCGACGAAGGCGACCTTCTTCCCGCGGATGTCCTCGATGGACTCGATGCCCCGGTCGGTGCGGCACACGAACACCGAGTTGTAGGGCGTGCCCTTGGCCACGACGAGGGGCGTCACGTTCGCGACCTCCTCCGCCAGCGGGGTCGGGAAGGGGCTGAACACGGCGACGTCGAGCAGCCCGGAGCGCATCGCCTCCACGATCGCGAGGTAGTCGCTGGTCTTGGTGACCTCGACCGGCCTGCCCGCGCCCTTCGCGATCAGGTCGGCCACCGGCTGGAACCGGTCGACCAGGTCCGGAGCGGCCTCACCCGGCGGCAGCCCCATCTTCAGCGTGGCCGGGGCCGCCGTGTCCGCCGACGACGCGGGCGTCGCGCAGCCCGCGGCGGCGAGGACGGCGGTGGCCAACGCGAGCAGGAACGGCGCTCGACGGGTGCGGGACATGGCGATGGGTCCTCCTGACGACGGCGCGGGTGCCTTCACCCGACGGGAGGACAGTCATCTATACGTCTAACCGGCTCGTGGAAGATCGATGACCGCGGGATGAACGGCGGTCGTCGAACGGGGCGCGCGCCGGCAGCGGTGTCTAGCCTGCTGTCGTGCAGCTCTCCCGCGCCACGGGCGTGCCCCTCTACCGGCAGGTGTCCGACGCCCTCGGCGAGCGGATGACGTCCGGGCGGTGGCAGCCCGGAGACCGGCTCCCGTCGGAGGCGGAGCTCGGTGTGGAGTTCGGGGTCAACCGGCTGACCGTGCGCCAGGCGATCTCGGAGCTGGTGCGGTGTGGGCGGCTGCACGTGCGGCAGGGGGTCGGCACGTTCGTGGCCGAGTCCGTCCCCCCGATCGACATCGAGGTCGCCACGCTCACCGTGGAGGCGTCCGTCGCGCGCACCACCGGCGCGTTCAGCGCGAACGGGTGGAGGGTCGGGGAGACGGTGCTCGGCCGGGACGAGCACGAGGATCCCGAGGCCCGGGCCCAGCTCGGCGATCCCGCGGGTCCGCTGCACCGGATCCGGACCATGACCCTGGCCAACGGCGAGGCCTGGATCCTGTCCTCCTACTGGGTCTCCGCCACGCTCGGCGCCGACCTGGAGGCCGTGCCGGAGGGGAACGTCTTCGCCGGTCTCGAACGGGTCCACGGCCGGCTCCACTACGCCTGGCGCTCCTTCTCCGCCACCGCCGCCACGGTGGACGACGCCACCCACCTGCACGTGCCGGTCGGCAGCCCGCTGCTCGTCCGGGAGGGCCTCAACCGGGGCGAGGACGGCCGCCCGGCCACCTACGTCCACCGCCGCGCCCGCGCCGACCGCGCCCGCTTCGTCCTCCGGCATCCGGAGGGGTGAGGTGGGGCGGCTCGATCAGGGGGTGCTCCCCGTGGGGATCGTGCGCCGGGGCCGAGC
>NZ_JACBXB010000422.1 GCF_013870575.1 Pseudonocardia pini | reverse complement strand
CGGCAACGCGGGAGGCGGTGCCCCGGCCACCGACGGCGTCCCCTCCACCCCACCCACCGCCGCAGGCTGACCCGACCCCGAGCGACCAGCAGACAGGCGACGACTCACGGGGCTGTGCTGTCCGACTCGCGCGCCGTGGTGTCCGACTCGCGCCCGCGAGTCCCCCACTCTCGACGCGCGAGTCCCTCGGTTTCGACGCGCGAGTCGGACGTCGTGGTGGTCGGCTGGTCCGACTCGCGGGCGGTGGTGTTGGACTCGCGGGTTGTGGTGTAGGACTCGCGTCCGCGAGTCCCTCGGCTTCGACGCGCGAGTCGGACGTTGCGGTGGTCGGCAGATCCGACTCGCGGGCCATGGTGTCCGTCTCGGACGCTGGGGTGTCGGACTCGCGGGTTGTGGTGTCGGACTCGCGGGCTGTGGCCGACTCGCGCGATAGGGGGTCGGACTCGCGGGCTGTGGCCGACTCGCGCGATAGCGGGTCGAACTCGCGGGCTGGGGTGGCCGACTGCGGGGTGGGGGGCGGGCTCGCGGGTGGGTCACCCGGTCTGGGTCTCGGTTGAGTCTCGGGTTGGGTGCGCTGCGTGACGCTCCCCTACTGGGCGTCGATAGTCGGGTGGGGCGGCGCGAGGGGTGCCGCCCGGCTTCGTGGAGACGGGAGGACCGGCGGTGGCACGGTCGGCAGTGTGGGTGATCGGTCTCGAGGTCGTGGCGGTGGTCGTCGCGTATCTCGGTTTCGGCTGGCCGGCGTTGCTGGTCGGGATCCCCGCCCTCGTCGGGACCGCCCTGGTGCTGCTCGCCGTCCGGCTGTCGGAGGAGCCCCGCAAGCGGCTGGCCGAGGCCCGCGCCGCGCGCTACGCGGCGCCCCCGGTGCCCGGTGGCCTGATGAGCGGCTTCTTCGAGGTGCCCGCCCCGCGCCCCGCGCCCACCGCGCCCGCCGTGACCCCCGCCTCGCCCGTGGACAACAGCCGAGCATGATCGGTCGCCCCGTGCCACGGTGGAGCCGTGGCCCGAGGTGAACCCGCGTGCTGACCGGGCTGCTGTTCGCGCTGGCGGCCATGGTCGGCAACGCCGGGGCCGGGCTGCTGCAGTCCGCCGCGGCGAACGAGACCGGTTCGCGCCGCGCTCTGGCCCTGCGGCCCTGGTACCTCGTCGGCCTGCTGGTCGACGGCCTGGCCTGGGTGTGCACGGTCGTCGCCCTGCGGCACCTGCCGGTCTTCGCCGTGCAGGCGATCCTGGGCGGCGCGATTGCGCTCACGGCCGTGGCGAGCTGGGCGCTCTACGGGGTGCGGCTGCGGATCCGCGACCGGTTCTCCGTGGCGGCCTGCGTCCTCGGCCTGGCCACGATCGCGGCCAGCGCCCAGGGTGAGGCACCGGCGGAGTTCTCCGCCCTCGCCGTCCTGGTGCTCATCTCGGCGGTCGCAGCCCTGGCGGTCGCGGCGATCGCCGTCTGGCGGCTGGCCGCGGCCTGGCCGTTGTCCCTGATCGCGGGCCTGGGCTTCGGCGGGACCTCCCTCGCCGTCCGGGCGGTGCACCTGCCTGCGGGGGCGGAGGTCGACGTCGTCGCGCTGGCCACCCAGCCCGCCACCTACCTGATCGTGGTCTTCTGGATCATCGGGATCACCACGTACTCGCGCGCGCTGGTCATCGGCAACCTCTCCAGCGTGACCGCGGTGTTCGCCACGACCGAGGTCCTGGCCCCCGGCCTGGTCGGCATCGTGCTGCTCGGCGACGAGATCCGCGCAGGCTGGTGGATCCCCTTCGGGGCGGGCATGGTCGTGGCGGTGGTGGGGGTCGTCGTGCTGGCCAAGGCCCCGGTCCCCCAGCCCGGCCAGCGCCGCCGCCGTCGGCACGTGCGCTGATCCGTTTTCTCCACGACGGCGCCGACGACGGGGTCCACACTGTGCCCATGACCTGGGACGACGTCGTGGAGATCGGGACCGCACTGCCGGAGACCGAGGAGTCCACCTGGTACCGCACCCCGGCGCTGAAGGTGCGCGGCAAGGGGTTCGTGCGGCTGCGCACCGAGGCCGAGGGCGGGCTGGTGGTGATGTGCGGGCTGGACGAGAAGGAGGCCCTGCTGGCCTCCGGCGACCCGGCCTTCTTCACCACCCCGCACTACGACGGCCACGGCTCGATCCTCGTGGACCTCGACCGGATCGACCGCGAGCGGCTCACCGAACTGGTCGAGGAGGCCTGGCGGATCAAGGCGCCTGCACGGCTGCGGGACGGAAGTGCGCCCGGACCGCAGGCCGGGTGACCGCCCACAGCAGTGCCAGGACGACGACGGCCTGCACCACCTGCTCGACGTCCACCCACACCGGGTACTGGCCCGTCGAGAGCAGGTAGGCGATCCCCAGCAGGCTGATCACGGACAGGATCAGCACCCGGACGAAGGCCCGCCGGTGGCCTGCGCGGATCCGCCGCAGCAGCACGGTGTAGACGAGCCCGATCACCACCACGCCGGCGACCCGACCCCAGAGCCCGGCGCCGAGCCCTTCCCGCACCGCGGCGACGTCCGCGCCGGGCGGGAGGCTCATGTGCGCGACCTGGTAGTCCAGCAGCGAGCTGTGGAAGATCAGGAACAGCACGGCGAGCAGGGCGCTGAGACCGAGGTTGACCAGCAGCAACGTGGTCACCCGGCGCAGCTCCGGCGGGGCGGTCTTCTCGTTCATGGGCCCAGCGTGGCGGGCCGGGCGAGCCGGGCCCCGGCCCGCTCGTCACGATCCGGCCGTGACGGATGTCAGGCCCGGTAGGTCTGCGCCACCACGTCCCCGTACCGCACGGTGTCGCTGAGCCTCAGCACGACCTTGCCCCGCTCCTCCGGCCAGAACCGCAGGCCCCCACCGATCGCGACGGGGAAGACCTGCAGCCGCAGCTCGTCGACCAGGCCTGCGGCGAGCAGCGTGCGGACCAGGGTGGCGCTGCCGTTGACCAGCAGGGGCCCGCCGTCGGTCTTCTTCAGGTCGGTCACGGCGGCGACCACGTCCCCGGCGAGCGCGGTCGCGTTCCAGGTCAGCTCCGCGGGTCGGGAGGTCGCGACGAACTTCGGCATCGTGTTCATCCGCTCCGCCATCGGTCCCTCGTAGCCCGGCCACGCCCCGGCGAAGCTCTCGTAGGTGGTCCGGCCGAGCAGCAGGGCGTCGGCCGCATCGACCTCCCCCGCCTTGAACGCGAAGAGCTCGGGCGTGCTGTGCGGGGGCACCCAGTCGGTATGGGGGTGGGTGGGCTCCCCGCCGGGGGCCTCCATCACGCCGTCGAGGGTCACGAACTCGGAGACGACGATCTCGCGCATGCCTGTCCTTCCGTCGGGGGTTCGCGGGGTGGACCGCCCCGCTCCGCGAAACTCATCGCAGGTGCCGCAGCTGCACGGCCCGCCTGCGGAGGAACGCGAGCGGCCGCGGCTCCCGGGGCCGCAGCAGCGTCACCCCGACCGCCGCGGCGACGGCCTCCACCACCTCGTCGACCGTGCGGTCGTCCGTCTCGACGTGGGTGGCGAACCGCTCCGCGGCGAGCGCCCGCGTGCAGCGTTCCAGCTGCTCCAGCGCCCACAGGTCGCGGACCGGCCCGCCGCGCGACCACAGCCGCCGCCGGACGGTCTCGGGCCGCGCCACCAGCGTGACGTGCCGCAGGTCCGGCAACGCGCCGAGGACCTCGTCGGCGTGGTCGACCAGGGTCATCGGCACCAGGACCGGTTCGTCGAGGTCCGCGAGCCCGGTGAGCACCTCCACGACCCCCGCCCCCCAGGCCGCGAGGTCCTGGAAGTCCCGGCGCCGGGCCGGAGGCTGCATCCGGTGCAGCCCGAACCCGACGAGCTCGGGGTCGGCGATCCACCCGGCCCCCAGCCGTCGCCGCAGCTCGTGCGTGACCTGCGTCTTCCCCACCCCGAAGGTCCCGTTCACCCAGACGATCACGCGTCCAGCATGTCGTGCAGGCCGCCCGTGCCCGACGTCGTGGGTGGCGCCCGAGGAGCCCGGTCGTCCGCTCCGAGGGCGAGCAGCGCCCGGACAGGTCGGGCTGCTCGCGCGCAACGTGAGAGTTCTCTGAGTCGTGGCGGGAACGGGTCGGGCGGCGGCGCCGTTCCCCGGACATGAACGCCACCGTGCACGAGCCCGCTGATCTGGACGTCGTCCTCGCACGCTGGTTGCGAGACACCGAGCGGACCGCTCCGGACCGCCTGCTGATCACGTTCGACCCGGCCGCCGAGGCCGCCGTACAGGCGCTCGGGGCGGCGCGGCCCGCAGCGGTCGACGTCCGGATGGAGGACGGCCAGCTGCTGGTGGAGGTGACGTCCGCCGAGGTGGGGGTGCTCGACCTGTTGGCCCTGCACGCCGAGACCGCGGACCTCCGCGCCCTCCGCCGGTACCTCACCGCCACGCTTCCCCTGCCGCGCACGGCGTGAGAACGGCGCCGAGCCCGCGTCCGACGGGGGCGCGGGCTCGTGGGGGCGTCGTGCGGGGCGGTCAGCCTGCCATCTGGTTGTTGCCGGTGGCGAGCATCTGGGTCAGGGCGGCCTGGGTGGCGGCGTTCATGGTGCCGGTCTGCGGCAGCCCGGCGTCGCGCTGCAGGTAGGTGATCGCCTGGGTGGTCTGGGTGTTCATGATCCCGGTGACCGGGCCCTCGTAGTAGTTCAGCCGGCCGAGCTCCTTCTGCAGGGTCTCGATGGCAGCCGACGGCGCGATGGGCGGGGTCACGGGGGTCACGTGCCCGCCCGAGCCGCCGGTGCCGGGGGTGACCGCGTGACCCCCGCCGGTGGCGGACC
>NZ_JACBXB010000421.1 GCF_013870575.1 Pseudonocardia pini | reverse complement strand
GCTCTCCCGCTACGACGTGCTGCTCCTCGACGAGCCCACCAACGACCTCGACCTCGACGGCCTGGAGCGCCTCGAGCGGTTCGTGCAGGGCCTCCGCGCCCCCGCCGTGATCGTCAGCCACGACCGCGAGTTCCTGGCGCGCACCGTGAACCGGATCGTGGAGCTGGACCTGCACCAGCGCAGGGTCGGCGTGTACGACGGCGGCTACGACAGCTACCTCGACGAGCGCGAGATCGCCCGCAGGCACGCCCGCGAGGCGTACGAGGAGTACGACGACCGCCTCGACCGGCTGAAGGACCGCGCGCAGATGCAGCGCAACTGGATGGCCCAGGGCGTGCGCAACGCCCGTCGGAAGGGCAAGGACAACGACAAGATCGGCAGGAGCAAGCGCGCCGAGACCAGCGAGAAGCAGGCCGCGAAGGCCCGGCAGACGCAGAAGATGATCGAGCGGCTCGACGTCGTCGAGGAGCCCCGCAAGGAGTGGGAGCTGCGGATGACGATCGCCTCCGCGCCCCGCTCGGGTGCGGTGGCCGCCCGCTTGGACGGCGCCGTCGTCGAGCGGGGGGACTTCGTGCTCGGCCCGGTCACGGCGCAGGTCGACTGGGCGGACCGGGTGGTCATCACCGGGGACAACGGGTCCGGGAAGTCCACGCTGCTCGGCGCGTTGCTGGGGCGGATCCCGGTCTCCGCCGGATCGGCGGGGCTCGGCTCGGGGGTCATCGTCGGCGAGATCGACCAGGCCCGCGGGCTCTTCCTCGGCGCGGAGCCGCTCGTGGTCGCGTTCGGCCGGGCGGTCCCGGACTGGCCGGAGTCCGAGGTGCGGACCCTGCTGGCCAAGTTCGGGCTCACCAAGGAGCACGTGCCGCGACCCGCCGCGTCGCTCTCGCCGGGCGAGCGGACCCGCGCCGCGCTGGCCCTGCTCCAGGCCCGCGAGGTGAACCTCCTGGTGCTCGACGAGCCGACCAACCACCTCGACCTGCCCGCCATCGAGCAGCTGGAGGTCGCCCTCGACTCGTTCACGGGCACCGTCCTGCTGGTCACGCACGACCGCCGGATGCTGGACACGGTCCGCGGGACGCACCACTGGCGGGTCGCCGAGGGCCGGCTCCACGAGGACTGACCGGGCGGGATCCGCCCTTGACGCACTCTGTCAGTCATCGCTAACGTTAGCGATGACGCACAGAGGAGGCCGTCATGGGAAGCCCCGTCGCGATGTTCGAGATCGTCAGCACCGATCCCACCCGGATCGGCGCGTTCTACAGCGAGCTGTTCGGCTGGTCGGTGGACGCCGACCCCGCCTGGGGCGGGTACGGCCTGGTCGACACCCGTTCCGAGCCCGGGCCGGTGCTCGGCGGCATCGGGCCCTCGTACGGACCGGGGGACACCGGGGTGAAGTTCTACGTCGGGGTCGACGACCTGCAGGCCTGGCTCGGGAAGGCCGAGGGGCTGGGCGCGACCAGGCTCGTCGAGCCCACCGACCTGCCCGAGGGGCACGGGTCCTTCGCGCTGTTCGCCGACCCGGACGGCAACGCCGTCGGGCTGTGGCGGACGCCGTGACCTCCCCCGCCCCGCTCGACGACATGTTCCGGGCCCTCGCCGAGCCCCGGCGTCGGGACATCCTGCGGCTCGTCGCGGACACCGAGCGGGCCGCCGGGGAGATCGCGGCGGAGTTCGAGGTCTCGCGCACCGCCGTCAGCCAGCACCTGACCGTGTTGCGGGAGAGTGGGCTTATCAGCGAGCGGCGGGAGGGCACCCGGCGGCTGTACCGGGCCCGGCGCGAGGCACTGCGGGAGCTGCAGAAGGCACTCGACGGCATCTGGTCGGGCGCCCTGGACCGGGCGAAGGCCCTGGTGGAGGAGTCATGACGGACCTCGACGTCGTCCGGCCCCCGATCCAGCGGACGATCGAGGTCGCCGCGGACCGCGAGCGCACCTTCCGGGTCTTCGTGGACCGGCTGGCCGAGTGGTGGCCGCTGGACCCCTTCTCGGTCGGCGGCGGCGCGCGGATCGCGTCGGTCTCGGTGGACCGGCGGGTCGGCGGCACGGTGACCGAGCACTGGCACGACGGCACCAGCCACGACTGGGGCACGCTGCTCGCCTGGGACCCGCCCGCGGGCCTCACGATGACCTGGAACGTCACCGGCACACCCACCGAGGTCGAGCTGCGGTTCGCCGCGCTCGACGCGGCCCGCACCCGGGTCGATCTCGAGCACCGGGGCTGGGAACGGCTCTCGCCCGAGGAGCTGGGCGAGGACTGCGCGCTGCCCGGCGGCTACACCGGCGGGGCCTACAGCACGGGCTGGGCCACCATCCTCGCTGCGTTGAAGGAGCACCTGCGATGACCGACTGGTTCCTCTACCGCCTGCTCCCGCCGCGCCCCGACTTCGCGTTCACGATGGACGAGCGGGAGGCTGCGGCGATGGCCGAGCACGCCGAGTACTGGCGTGGGCACCTGGCCGCCGGACGGACGATCTTCTTCGGTCCCGTGGGCGACGCCGCGGGGGTGTGGGGCATGGCCGTGGTCCGGGGCTCCTCCGCGGAGGAGGTGGCGCGGCTCGGCGAGGGGGACCCGGCCGTCCGCGCGGGGGTCGCCCGGTTCGACGTGCTGCAGGTCCTCGCCCCGGTCACCCTGGCAGACGAAGGGGCGGCCCTCCCCTGAGGGAGGACCGCCCCGGTGGGACCGTGGGTCAGGCCTGCGGGCCGATCGCGAACCGCAGTTCCTCTTGGCCGCTGTCGTTGGTGAACGGCTGGACGTCGAGGACCTTGTCCTCCAGCACCTCGGCCGCCATCGGCTCGAGGAACACGTTCAGCCCCTCACCGGTGAGGACCGTGTCACTCCCGTCCGCCTGGGCGGCGAGGGAGAGCTCGAGGCCCTGCTCGGGGTCGGTGGCCGCGATGCGCAGCCCACCGCCGTCCGGCAGCTCGGCGTCCGTCGTCAGGGTCTTGATGGCTTCGGCCGCGGTATCGGTGATTGCCAACATTCGCGCGACGGTACCGAGAACCGGCGAGACGTGCAGGCTCAGTTCATCTCGTCGGGGTCCGGGCCGAGGCGGTTGCCCGCGTCGAGCGCGCTGAGGGTGGCGACGTCGTCGTCGGCGAGCTCGAAGCCGAACACGTCGAGGTTCTCCTCGATCCGGGCGGGCGTCGCGGACTTCGGGAACACGATGTTGCCCAGCTGCAGGTGCCACCGCAGCACCACCTGCGCCGCGCTCTTGCCGTACTTCTCGGCGAGCGCGGTGATCTCCTGCAGCTGCAGCAGCTCACCGCCCTGCCCGATCGGGCTCCACGCCTCGGTCGCGATGCCGTGGTCGCGGTGGTAGGCGCGCAGCTCGTCCTGCGTGAAGTCCGGGTGCAGCTCGATCTGGTTCACCGCGGGGACCGTGTCGGTCTCGGCGGCGAGCCGGTCCAGGTGCGCGACCTGGAAGTTCGACACGCCGATCGAGCGGACCCTCCCCGCCGCCTTGGCCTGCTCGAGGCCGCGCCAGGTCTCCACGTAGTCGTCGCGCTGCGGGAGCGGCCAGTGGATGAGGTAGAGGTCGACGTGGTCGAGGCCGAGCGCGGTGAGGCTCTCCTCGAGGGCCTTCTGGGCCTCGTCGCGGCCGTGTCGGTCGTTGTTCAGCTTGGTGGTGACGAAGAGCTCGTCGCGGGCGAGGCCGGACGCGGCGATCGCCTTGCCGACGGACTCCTCGTTCCCGTACATCTGCGCGGTGTCGATGTGCCGGTAGCCGGCCTCGAGGGCCTTGCCCACGGCCTGCTCCGTGTCCGCGCCCGGGTCGATCTGGAAGACGCCGAAGCCGAGCTGCGGGATCCGGACACCGTCGTTGAGCGTGATCGTGGGAACCATGGTGGTGGGGTACCCGAGCCGGCCGCGGCTACCCGGCGAAGAACCTCACGTCGCGCGCGGGAATGCGGCGCGCCGCGGCGAGCCCCCACACCGCCAGCACCGCCACGGTCACGACGACGGTGAGCGCCAGACCGCGCTCCACCAGCCCCAACGGGATCGCCCGCCACCACGAGACGCCGGTCAGCGGCCGCTGCGCGAACCCGACCAGGATCGGGGTGAACCAGGCCAGGGCGGCGATCCCGGTCCAGCGCGCCCAGCCCGCGAGCCGCGGCCAGGCCGCTCGGCAGGCGCGGCCGACCGCGATCGCGGCCACCGGGAGGGCGACGAACGCCACCAGGCTCGCGTAGCGGTGGACGTAGCCGCTCAGGCTCGGGCCGACCGCCCAGTTCACCTTCTCGAACACCACGACGGCCACCAGCCCCGCCGCGCCGAGCACCAGACCCGCCGAGCCCACCGACCACACGCGCACGATCCCGGCCCGGACCAGCGCGACCAGCGTGGCGAGGGCCGCCGCGGCGAAGGCGAGCACGCCGACGTCGAAGATCGGCTTGAGCTCGGGGATCAGGGCGTACTCGCTGATCGTGCGGCGGACGGGGTCCACCTGGTCGACGGCGAGGGTCAGGCCCAGGACCAGCACCACGGCGATCCCGATGCCCACCAGGGCGACCTGCGCGCTCACACGCGTGACGGCGTCCCGTTCCACTGCACGCTCCTCCCGGGTCGTCTCGGGTTCAACGACCGGAGGGGTGGAGATCGTTCCCGGTGTCCGACTCGCGCGTCGGAAGTGGGGGACTCGCGGGTGGGTCAGCGCGGGAGGGGGATGATCGGGCCGAGCGGGAGCATCGCCTCGACCAGGCTGCCGGACACCGAGCGGCGGACCATGCAGGTCCCGCCCGCGGCGGCCGCCCAACCGCGCATGGC
>NZ_JACBXB010000420.1 GCF_013870575.1 Pseudonocardia pini | reverse complement strand
GGGCAGGCGGAGCGGTGAGTGTTGCGTCAGGCATAGGACACCCTCGGGTCGAGGAGGGCGACGACGATGTCGACGACGATCAGGACGGCCAGCGTGATCAGCGCGAGGACGAGGATGGTCCCCTGCACCGCGGGCAGGTCGAGCTGGGTGATCCGGCCCGCCACGAACTGGCCGATGCCGTTCCAGGCGAAGAGCTGCTCGACGATGACGTCGCCGCCGACGAGCCCGGCGAACAGCACGCCGGAGTACGTCACGATCTGGGTGCGCGCGGCGCCGAACGCGTAGCCGAAGACCGTCCGGCTCGGGAGCCCGAGCGCGCGGGCGAACTCGACCTGGGGGGAGCGCAGCGCCTTCAGCAGCGCGGACCGGCTCATCTTCGCGAACAGCGCGGCGGAGGAGATGCCCAGCGTGAGGACGGGGAGGGCGGCGTGCTGCAGCGCGGCGCCCGCCGTGTCCCACTGGCCCGCGATCACGGCGTCGACGAGCACAGCGCCGGTGACCGGGGGCGGGGCCGTGTCGAGCAGCCCGAGCTGCCCGGTCGGCGCAGGCGCCCAGCCGAGCGAGTAGAAGAGCACGTAGATCAGGACCAGACCGAGCAGGAAGTCGGGGACCACCTGGAGCAGGGTCGTGGCCGTGCGGGACGCACGGTCCGGCACCCGACCGGCGGTGTAGGCGCCGACGGCGCCGATCGCGACACCCAGGGACACGGCGACGACCATGCTCAGCGCGACCAGCTCGATGGTGGCGGGCAGGTAGGCCTGGACGTCCTCCAGCACCGGGGTCTTGGTGTAGTACGACTCACCGAGGCTGCCGCGCGCGACGAGGTCCGTCAGGGCCGTCCCGAACCGCTCCCACAGACCGGCGTCCAAGCCGATCTCGGTGCGGATCGCGGCGACCTGCTCCGGGGTGGCGGTGGGTCCGGCGATCTCGCTGACCGGGTCACTGGGGATCGCGTTGACCAGCAGGAACGTCAACGAGAAGACGGCGAGGACCCCGAACGGCACGAAGAGTATCCGTTTGCCAAGGTATCTCGTCAGGGCAGACAGCGGGAGCACCTCCTTCAACGGAGCGGGGGGGTGGGGATGTACGAGACTGTAGGGGCGTCCGCGACCCAGGTGAACGGCTCGAACGTTAAGCCGTCGCTGCCCGAAGGGAATAGCGCTGTGACGAGGGACTACATTCGGCGATGTCGGGTGTTCCGCCGGGCGACGACCGGCGCCTCGCGCCTGTGACCTGGGAGGACGGCGGATCGGGGCCGGTCGGCGCCGCCTGGGGGCGGAGGCCTTTTCCCGTTCCGGGAGCGGGAATCCGCTGGCGGCGGGCGGCGGTCCGCGGGCTCCGAAACGGCGTAACCGCTCCGTAACGGCCAGGCGCCGACGAGGCACATAGTCTCACCGTCCGATCGAGGTCGTTCGACGGACGAAGGGGAGCGCCACATGCCGACAGCCGAGGATCCACGCTCGCTCCTGCGCTACGGGAGCAGGAGCGGGCCGGGGCCTCGGGCGCGTGCGTTGCTGCAGGAGTCCCCGCGCCGGGCACACACCCTGCTCCGCTCGTCGATCCGGTCGGGGCTGCTCGCGCAGCGCGAGCAGCTCGTCGAGGACGCCCTGGTCAGGTCCATGGCCACCAGCCGCAACGCGATCCGGATGGCGCTGCGGATGTTGGCCTCGGAGGGACTCGTCCAGCGGCGCACGAACCTCGGCACCGACGTCGTCCGCAGCCCGGTCTCGATCTCGATCCCGGAGATGCTGCCCCTGCTGTCGGAGCTGTCCGGGCTGGTCACCGACGGCGGTGACACCGAGGTCGATCCCGGGATGTGCATCCGGCAGCTCGAGTACGGACTCGTCCCCACCACCGAGGTGCTCCGGCTGCGGCTGGACACGGACGCGGAGGCGGTCGTGATGCGCGAGCTGCTCGTCCTCCTGCGCGGCGAGCCCGCCGCCGTGATCGTCGGCTACCACCCCGTCGAGCTCGCGCCGCTGCAGCTGCGCGACCAGGTCGTGGACTTCCGCAGCGGCACGAGCAGCCTGTCGGACATGATCAGCCAGCTCTACGGCCTCACCCTCGGCGACGTGGAGATCAACATCGAGTCGGTCGCGTGCGACGAGCGCACCGCCCGCGTGCTCTCGACCGAGGCGGGCGCGCCGCTGCTGGTGCAGGAGACGCTGGTCCGGGACGGGTCCGGCCGTCCGTTCATGCTCGACTACAGCCACTGGCGCGGGGACCGCGTGACGTTGCGGGCCGTGGTCCCGCCCCGCGTCGAGCGGGCGCTCCCGGACTGACGCCCGCGTTCCACCCGACACCCGTGTCCCGCCGGTCCCGGCGGGACCGCCCCGGCGCGTCCGCAGGACGCCCCGAGTACGAGAGAGGACGAGCGATGAGCCCGACCCCGTTCCACCTGGGGTGGTTCCTGGCCGGATCGAACGCCCAGGCGTGGGGCCGCCCGTGGTCGGGGGCCGTCGGCCGCGACTGGGCGAAGCCGGACCTGTACGTCGACGCGGTGCGGGCGCTGGAACGCGCGTGCTTCGACTACGTCCTGTTGGAGGACAACGTCTTCGTCGGCGACACCTACGGCGGCTCGATGGACGTCTACCTCCGCAACGCGGTCCAGGTGCCGCGGATGGAACCGCTGATGCTCGCCCCGCTGCTCGCGTCCGCGACCTCCCGGATCGGGATCGTCCCCACGATCTCGACCTTCGCCTACCACCCGTACCTGGTCGCCCGCACGGTCGGGACCCTCGACCAGCTCTCGGGGGGACGCGCGGGCTGGAACATGGTCACCGGGAGCTCGGACCGCGCGGTGCAGAACTACGGCATGGCCGCCATGGAACCGCACGACACCCGGTACGAGATGGCCTCCGAGTTCTGCGACCTGGTCAACGCCCTGTGGGACTCGTGGGAGCCGGGGGCGGTCGTCGCCGATCCCGAGTCGGGGGTCTTCGTCGATCCCGAGAAGGTCCGCCCGGTCGATTTCCACGGGAAGTGGTACGCCTCGCGCGGACCGCTGAACTCCGGTCCGCTGCCGCAGGGCCGGGCCGTCCTCGCCCAGGCAGGCAGCTCGCCGCGCGGGCGGGCGTTCGCCGCCGGGTACGCGGACACGGTGGTCGGGGCCGAGGGCACCGTCGAGGGCATGAAGCGCTTCCGCTACGACGTGCGCGCCCGGCGGGCGGCCGCGGGCGGGGACCCGGACACGGTCAAGGTCCTCTTCGTCGTGACCCCGGTGCTGGGCGAGTCCGACGCGGAGGCCGAGGTGCGCGAGGCCCAGCGCGCGGCCACGGGCCTCGCGCTCGCCGAGCAGACCCTCGCGGTCACCGCGAAGACGACCGGCATCGACTTCGCCGACTTCCCCCTGGACGAGCCGCTGGGGGAGCGCGAGCTCACGACGAACGGCTCGCAGGACACGCTGCGGACCTTCGTCGAGCGCAACCGCGGCCGGACCCTGCGGGAGGCGGCCGCCCTGAGCTACGGCGGGACGAGCCGGAGCCTGGGGCTCGTCGGCGGTCTGGAGACCGTCGCCGGGCAGCTCGGCGACATCATGGCCGAGGTCGGCGGCGACGGGTTCTTGTTCGCCAGCCCCGACCTGCACCGCCGGACGATCGCGGAGATCACCGACGGGCTCGTGCCGGTCCTGCAACGCCGCGGCCTGGTCCGCACGGGGTACTCCGCGACCGGCTTCCGCGACAACCTCCTGGAGTTCTGACGTGTCCGGAACCGCAGTGCTCGACCTCCTCCGCGCGGCGCGGGCCTCGGGGGAGCCCCTCGTCCTCCCGGGCGCGGCGGACGCGGCCACCGCCCGGCTCGTCGAGCGCGTGGGGTTCGGCGCGGTCTACCTCACCGGGGCGGGGCTCGCGAACGCCCGCTTCGGGGTCCCCGACATCGGCCTGACGACCTTGACCGAGGTCGCCGACCACGTGGCCACCGTGGCCGACGTCGTCGACCTCCCCCTCGTGGTCGACGCCGACACCGGCTTCGGCAACGAGCTCAACGTCCGGCGCAGCGTGCGGCTCCTCGAGCGTGCGGGGGCGTCGGCGATCCAGCTCGAGGACCAGGTCGCGCCTGCGCCTGAGCCGGGCCCGGACCGAGGCGGAGCGGCGGTTCCGGATGCTCGCCGACGCGACCCCCACACTGATCTGGGTCGACGGGCCGGACGGCGAGCGCACCTTCGTCAACCAGGCGTGGTCGGACTACACCGGGGCGGGCGCGGACGATCTCGGGACCGGCTGGCGCGCCCTCGTCCACCCCGACGACCTCGAGCGGTACGACACGCGGCGGGCGGCGGCCACGGAGGCCGACGTGGGGTTCGAGGTCGAGTACCGGCTGCGCGGTGCGGACGGCCGCTACCGCTGGGTCCTCGACCGGGGCGTCCCCGTGGCGGGCACGGCGGGCGTGGGCGGTGGCTACGTCGGCGGCTGCCTCGACATCGACGCCCGGTTCCGCGAGCAGGAGCGACAGCGGGTCGTGGGGGTGGTCGGGGCGGCCATGGACCGGGCGGCGACGGTGGCCGACCGGCGCGAGGTGCTCGTCCGCACCCTGGTCGACGAGGGGTTGGCCGATCTCGCCGGGCTCGTCGTGACCGACGGTGCCGACGCCGAGGTGGTCGCCGTGGCCGCGCGGGACGCGGAGACCCGCGAGCTGCTGTCCCGGATCGACATCGGTTCGCGGTGGTTCGCCGACGTCGTCGCGAACGGGGTGTCGGAGGTCCGGCCCGGCGACGGCGGCTACCTCGCCGACCAGGGTGCGGACGAGCACCT
>NZ_JACBXB010000041.1 GCF_013870575.1 Pseudonocardia pini | reverse complement strand
GTACTGGTCCGGGCTCAGGTCCACGGTGCCGGCCGCGACACCGGCGACCGAGCCGGTCGACGGGCCGAGGAGGACGGTGCTGAACCCGGCGGTCCGCAGCACCTCGCGGGCCTGTGCGTCGCTCATCCCGACGACGTTCGGCACGGACAGCAGGACCGGGCGGCAGGCGCCGGGGCGGCGGTCCGCGGCGCCGCGGAGGCCCCTCCCGAGATCACGACCACGCTCATCACCACGCAGATCGCGGTGCCGATGATCCCGAGCACCAGCCCAGCGCCGCTGCGCCCCGCGATCGCGACCTGCCCGGCGCGGAAGTGCTTCCGGCCCGCACGGGAGAGCAGGAGCGCCGGGACCGTGACGAGCAGCCCGGCCACCGGGAGCCACCCGACGACGAGACCCAGCAGCCCGAGCACGAACCCCGCCGTGGCCGAGCGGTTGCCCGGTCGGGGCGCCGGCAGCGGGGCGGTGGTCCAGGTCTGGGTCGTGGTCATCGGGGTCCTCTCGAGGCGATCAGGGCGGTAGGTGCTCCGCTGAACGGCCTATCGAGGGCCGTGATGAGTCCATTACGAGCCGTCATCAGTTTCGGCGAGGCGACCACCGCCGCGGGCTCCCGGACGACTGCGCGTTTTGCCGGGCCCGAACCCCATTCCACCTGCACAAACGCTACTCGGGGATCGGCGCAACGGACCGGTGACGACACCGTGTCCGCTCCGGCAATCTCGCGCGGGTCTGCTGGGGTCATCCGTTCGACGAGAGGGCCTCCCATGCCTGCAGATCCGTTCCGCCTCGGCTGGTTCGGCAACATCACCCCGCCCGAGTGGAAGACCCCGTTCGCCGGTCGTGATCCCTGGACGTGGACCGACGGGCGGTTCGTGGTCGACATGGTCCGCAACATGGAGCGGGCCGGGTTCGACTTCATGATGCTCGAGGACTCCCTGATGGTCCCCGACACCTTCGGCGGCACCGCCGAGCTGGAGCTCAAGCACGCGCGCTACGCGCCCAAGCTGGATCCCGTCGTCGTCGCGTCGATGCTGGCGTACGCCACCGAGCACATCGGCATCGTCTGCACGGCCTCGACGACCTTCAACCACCCCTACGGCCTCGCGCGGCAGTTCTCGACGCTCGACCACGTCACCCGTGGCCGGATCGGCTGGAACGTCGTCACGTCGAGCGAGGACCGGGCGGCGCAGAACTACGGACTGGACGTGCTGCCCGAGCACGACCTGCGCTACGAGATGGCCGAGGAGTTCGTCGAGGCGGCCGACCGGCTCTGGCACTCCTGGGAACCCGACGCGATCCTCGCCGACCCCGTCTCCGGGTACTACGCCGACCACACCAAGGTCCATCCCGTCGACTTCGTGGGCAAGCACTACCGGACCCGCGGTCCACTCAACACACCGCGCAGCCCGCAGGTCCGACCGGTGATCAGCCAGGCCGGCGGATCGAGCCGGGGCCGGGACTTCGCCGCGCGCAACGCCGACATGCTGCTCAACATCCCCGACGGCGTCGAGGGCATGAAGGCCTACCGCGACGACCTGCGCAGGCGGGCCGGGGGGTTCGGCCGCAACCCGGACGATCTCAAGTGCTTCTTCGTGGTCTACCCGATCATCGGGGCGACGCAGGAGGAGGCCGAGCAGCGCAACCGGGAGTGGTACGCCCGGGTCCAGCACAACTACGAGGTGCAGATGCTGCACTTCGCGGCGGTCATGGAGATCGACATGTCGGGGTTCGACCCGGCCGAGCCGCTGCCCGACGACCTGTCCACCAACGGCCACCAGAGCCAGCTCGAGGACTGGAAGAAGATCCTGGGCGGGCGCAGCCTGCGCGAGGCGTTCGGGGCGATGCGGGTCCAGTCGATCGAGCTCGTCGGCACCCCGGACGCGGTGGCGGCCCAGATGGACGAGGCCATGCAGGAGGTCGGCGGAGACGGCTTCCTGATCTACGGCCAGCCGATCAGCCGGGAGTACGTCGCACAGATGACGGACGGGCTGTGTCCGGCCCTGCAGCGCCGCGGCCTGCTGCGGACCGGCTACCCCCACAGCACCTTCCGCGAGAACCTGCTGAGCTTCTGATGCCCAAGGCCCGGCGCCCTTCACGGGCGCCGGGCCGGTATTACTCGGCGAAGCCGGGAGCGCCGCGCGTCCCGCCCACGGCCTCCCCGTCCATGCCCAGGTACTCACCGAGCTCCTGGTAGTCGACGTGCCACATGTTGGTGCCGTAGAGACCCACCGGGTGCGACCGGAACCCGACGAGCCGCTGAACCCGGGGATGCAGCGTCTTCGCCAGCGCGCGGTCGATCATGAACGGGTGCGCGTCCATCGGCATCAGCCAGCCCAGGTTGAACGGGATGGCCAGGCCACGGCGCTCCTCGTCCGCGGTGCGGTTCGCCCCGCCGCCGTGCACGATCTTGCCGGAGAACATGAGCATCGAGCCCGCGGGCATCTCGGCGGGGATCGTCATCTCGGGCGTGCCGGTCTCGGAGTAGTCCTCCCACCGGTGGCTGCCGGGGATCACCCGAGTGGCGCCGTTGGCGTCGGTGAAGTCCGTCAAGGCGTAGAAGGCATTGCAGACCACCTCCAGCTGATCCGCACCTGCGTCGGAGAAGTACTCCCAGGCCTCCTGGTCGCGGTGCAGGACTTGGGCCTTGTTGCCGGGCCCGATCTGGATCAGGTCCGTGGAGGTCAGCCAGTAGCTGCCCGCCCAGGGGAGCATGATCGCGTCGACCAGATCCAGCAGGACCGGGTCGGCGATCAGCCTGTCCCGGAAGGTCGGGCTGAGGTTGAACAGGTCGCGCAGCCGCCGGGTCTGCGCGCCGTGGAACTCCACGCTCGCGTCGGCACTCCGGCGCGGCCCGGGTGCCCGGAGGGCCATGTGCGGGTCGATCTCGGCGTTGATCGCGGCGAGGTCCTCCGGCGAGAGGATGCCTTCCACGATGACGCCGCCGTCGCGTCGGTAGTGCTCGTACATCTCGGCGACGGGGGTGTCGCGGGTGCAGCGGGCCAGCGTGGGTCGGGTGACCCGGGTGTCGTCGACGGTCATCGAGCTCCTTCTCTGGTGCGGATGGGGATGCGTCACAGTCACGACGCGGGCGGGGAGCGCGTCCCTACCCTCGGCGGGGAGGGAGGTGGGTGGGTGATGGCCGAGGACGTGCGACCGCCTTCCGGCTTCCCACAGCGGCCACGCGACCCGGAGGCGGAGACGAACCCCCGGCGGGCCTACGAGTTCCTGCGCGCCGGCATCCGGCGCGGTTCGGTCGACCCGGACCGCCCGCTGTACGACACGTTCCTGTCCACCTCCTTGCGCGCCAGTCGCAACACCGTTCGCTCCGCCCTGCGGATGTTGGCCGCCGACGGGTTGGTCAGCCGCCGTCAGCGCACCGGCACGCGGGTCGTCCGCGGCATCACGCTGATCGACCTGGCGGACGACCTGCCGTTGCTCGCCCCGGAGCTCGTCGACGTGGAGCAGGGAGCCCACCGCGTCGTCGAGGCCCCGCCGCCGGTCCAGGAGGTCTTGGGGCACACCGGGACCGTGCTGCGCACCGAGCAGCTGGTCCGGCTCGACGGCGAGCCGATCCTGCACCGCGTCGGCTACCTGCTGGCCGACCCGGGAGCGGGCGAGGACCTCACTGTTCGGATGCTCGACCTGAACGTCCGGGCCACGGTGCTCACCGACCGGTTCCGCGCCCTGTTCGGCCGGGAGATGGGCGGCATCGCGAGCACGGTGGAGGCCATCGCGTGCGACGAGGCGAGCGCGGCCCTGCTGCAGATCCCGGTGGGCGCCCCGGTCCTGCTGCGCGAGATCGTGCTGCGCGACGTCGACGACCGCCCGCTCGTCCTCGGCTACCAGTACTACCGGGGCGACCGGGTGGCGATGGTGGCCGATCTCGACCTCGATCACCGCTGACCGAGGTCGAGACCGGCGGGCCGCCTCACGCAGGCGGGGCGCCCACGGTCAGCACTGCCAGGTCGAGCACATTGTCGGAGCGGTTGGCGTAGTTCGAGACCGCCGGGTTCATCGCCGTCAGCGGCTGCACCCGTGCCAGCCAGAGGAACGGCGCCGAGTTCAGGACGGTCGCCTCCGCCTGGTTCCAGGCCTGCCCCGCCTCCGTGCTGAACGGGTCGGCGTACTCCATGCCCTGGTTGAGCGCACCTATGAAGGTGTCGTTGTTCCAGTCCGAGTAGTTCAGCGCCGAACCGGGTGTGAAGAACAGCCCGAGCTCGTACGCGGGCGACTGGGCCGTGGCGAAGTCCCGCCAGACGTACGCCTGCAGGCTCTTCTCACTGATGGACTGGCCGAGCTGCGCGGGCGGTTGCTGCTGCAAGGTGATCTCGAAGCCCGCGTCCTTGGCGTAGGACTGGATCTGCACGGCCGTGTCCTGCACGTCCGGCACGGCGTTCGACGTGGTGAGGGTGAAGCTCACGCCGTTCGGGAAGCCCGCCTCGGCCAGCAGCTGCTTCGCCTTGCCCGGGTCGAAGGCGTAGTCCGGGAGCCCGGCGTCGGTGTAGCCGCCCGCGTCGGGCCGGAGGATGCCCTTCGTCAGGTCCGCCCGGCCGAAGTAGACGTTGTCGATGATCTGCTGGTAGGGCACGGCGTACGCGAAGGCCTGGCGGACCTTCTCGTCGTCGAACGGCGCCTTGTTCCCGACCATGGTCAGGATCGTCATCATGTTGGTCAGGTCGAAGCTGTGCACCGCGACGTCGCCGCTGTCGGCGAGGTCCGCCTGGTCCGCTGGGCGGAGCTGGTCGGCGATCTGCGCGTCACCGTTCTTCACGGCGTTGGCGCGATTCCCGGGGTCGGCCGCGACCTGGTAGGTCACCTTCTTGACCGCGGGCTCCCCCAGCACGAAGTTCGGGCTCGCCGCCATCACCAGCGACTGTCCAGGGGTGTAGCTCTCCACCCGGTAGGGGCCGAAACCGAAGTTCTTGTTCTCCTGCGACCAGTCGACGGCCCAGGGGTCCTGGGCGGTGACGTGCTGCTTCAGCAGCGTGCTGTCGTAGATCGCCGCGGTGTCGTTGGCCAGCATCGACATCAGGGTGAAGCCGTACCCCGGCTTGGTCACGGTGAAGGCGACCGTCCGGTCGTCCACCTTCGTGATCTGGGAGTCCACGTCGGTGATCACTGGGTCCCAGACGAACGCCGTGATCCCCGTGGCGGCCTTCCACTTGCGCTGGAAGGACCAGAGGACGTCGTCGGCGGTCAGGGCGTTCCCGGCGTCGCTCTTCACGTTCGGCTTGAGCGTGAAGGTGTACGTGAGGTCGTCCGGGCTCGTGGTCCAGCTCTCCGCCAGCATCCCTTCGAAGTTCTGCAGGTCCTGCTTGAGCTGGCCGGACCGGGCGTCGGGGACGTAGGGGTTGCGGATCAGGGTGGCCTGGCTGTTCTGGAAGAACTCCAGGTTCTCGTGGCCGGCGGGGTTGGCGGCGTCGAAGGCGAACGACGTCGGCAGCGCCGCGGCGGCGACGACGATCGAGTCGGTGCTGGGCGGGGTGGCGGCGGTGGACCCGCCGGACCCGGCGCAGGCCGCAAGGGCGAGTGAGGCGGCCGCGGCGAGAGCGGCCAGGCGGGCCGCGGCGCGGCGACGACCGCGGCCGACACGCTGCCGATCGGGGGAGAGCAGGTTCATCAGTCGTCCTCGGTGAGGGGGCTGCGGATGCCGGACCCGACCGATCGTCGAGCCGAACTCGGCGGCGCGGGGGTCCCAGGCGGGACGAGCGCAAATGCTCGGCAGGCTCCGTGAGAACGCCGTTACACGACGGTTTCCCGAGAATTATGCCGACCCCCCGACCGGCGCCGTCGTCCCAGCGCCCAGGTCGGGTGGCGTGGTCGGCCGTCCGGAGGCACGGTAAACGCTGTATTGCGCAGCGCCCTCCCACCCCACATCGGCACGCACCGTCACCGTCGACCGGCACAGCGTCATGTGGGGGGCATGGCGTGTGGGCTCATCGCGGGAGATGACCGAGGAATGATTCCGGAGCGTGGGAATCCGCCCACGCTCCGTGACCGTTCACTCGCCGCGTCCGCGCATGCCTCCCAACGCCCTCCCCCGAGGTGGCGTTTTCCGTTCGCCCTCTCGGCCGAGGACCTCCCACCGCCCGGGAGGACGTCGTGTTCTGGCTGGTCGGCCGCCTGCAGCGAGCTGCACCACGGCGGTCGGGCCCGTGTGGGTCTCGGCGCAACCGGCGAGGAACGGGACCGAGCGCTCGACGCAACGCACGTCGACTTTCCTTCCTCCGGGTCCCGCAAGGGGACCGGAAGGAGGCCGACGGGCCGATGAGACAGAACGTGCTCGGGCCGCGCGCGGTCCCCGAGACGGCGGCTCCGTCTCCTGATCAGGTGGACGGCTCCGTACTCGCAGTCGAAGGGCTGCGCGTGCGGTATCCCGGCGCGTCCGCGGAGGCGATCTCCGACATCAGCACCGTGCTCGCGGCCGGCGACCGGGTAGCGCTGGTCGGCGAGTCCGGCTCGGGGAAGTCGACCACCGGACTCGCCGTCGGCGGGTTGTTGCCACGCGACGCGGAGGTCACCGCGGACCGCTTCGCCATCGACGGCCGCCCGCAACCCCTCATGGCGCCCGGGGTGCTCCCGCGCCGCCGTCCGGACGTCTCCATGGTCTTCCAGGACGCGATGACCTGCCTCGACCCGGTGTCGACCATCGGCACCCAACTGCGGACCGTGCTGCGCGACGCGACGGGTGCGAGTCGCGCCGAGGCGAAGGTGCGGGCTGCGGAGTGGCTTCGACGGGTCGGCCTGGACGACACCGTGCGCGTCCTCGGGTCCCGGCCGTACGAGCTCTCCGGTGGCATGCGGCAGCGGGTGATGATCGCGATCGCGCTGTGCTCCAGGCCGAGGCTGGTGATCGCCGACGAGCCCACCAGCGCGCTCGACGCCTCTCTCGCGCGACAGGCCATGGGGCTGCTCACCGACCTGGTCCGGGAGTCCGGTGCCGCGATGTTGATGATCAGCCACGACATCGACCTCTGCGCCGAGTTCACCGACCGGGTGCTGGTCATGTACGCCGGACGGATCGTCGAGGAGGTCGCCTCGGAACGCCTCCACACGGCGGCCGCACACCCCTACACACGGGGACTCCTCGCCAGCGTCCCGACACTGGCAGGCGCGGGCGCGGAATGGCTCTCCGCGATCCCCGCGCCGACCGGCGAGAGCGGGGGCTGCGACTTCCGTGCCCGCTGCCGGTACGCCACCGACCGGTGCGCCGAGCTCCCCCCTCTCGAGGCGGGTGTGCGGTGCTGGCACACCGCCGACGTGCTCGCCGCTCCGGGCGCCGCCGCCCCTGCCGTCCCCCCGCCCTCGCTCCGCGAGATCAGCCTGGAAGAGGTCCCCGCATGAGCGCCCCGATCAGGGTGGAGGTGGACGGGCTGGGCAAGGACTTCGTCGGCCCCGACGGACGCTTCACCGCAGTGCGGGACCAGACGTTCGCGATCGACGGCGGCACGCGGATCGGGCTGATCGGAGAGTCGGGGTCCGGCAAGTCGACGCTCGCCCGCATGATCGCCGGGCTGGCCACCCCCACCCGCGGCACGGTGCACGTCGACGGACGAGACGTGCACCGGCTCCTCGCCACGCGAGCGGGACGGACCGAGCACTGGCGGGCCGTGCAGATGGTCGCCCAGGACACGACCTCGTCCTTCGATCCCCGGCGGACCCTCCGCGACGCCGTCGCCACCCCGGCGGTGCGCCTCTGCGGGCTCACCACCGTCGAGGCGAACCGCCGCGTCGACGAGACCCTCGCCTTCCTCTCGCTCCCTGCGGCCCTCGCCGACCGGCGGCCGTCGGACCTGTCGGGAGGGCAGCGTCAGCGGTTCGCCCTGGCCCGTGCCCTGGTGGTGCGCCCCCGGCTGCTGGTCTGCGACGAGGTCGTCTCCGCCCTGGACGTCTCGGTGCAGGGCACCATCCTCAACCTCCTGAAGAACTACAGCCTGGAGTTCGGCGCCGCGATGCTGTTCGTGTCCCACGGACTCCCTGCGACGGCGTTCGTCAGCACGTCGCTGATGGTCATGCGGGCCGGCGCGGTGGTCGAGAGTGGCCCGGTCGAGAGCGTGGTCACGGCACCCGCGCACCCGTACACGCGGCAACTGATCGCGGCCTACCGCGGCACCCCGATGGCGGTGGCCTCGTGAAGCGGTGGTTCGCGCGCCGGCGCTGGTGGCTGCTGCGCGTCGCTGCGCTACCCGTCCATCTCGCGGTCTTCGCCCTGGTCGTGTTCTTCTTGGTCCGGGCCATCCCGGGCGACCCGGTGCTGACCGTGACCGGAGGGCAGATCGACCCGTCCCGCTACGAGGAGGTCCGCACCGCGCTCGGCCTGGGCGGCACGATCTGGGACCAGCTCGGCCGCTACGCCGCCAACCTCGCGAGGCTCGACCTCGGCAGTTCCCTGCTCAGCGGGCGCACCGTGCTGGAGGAGTTCGCGTCGCGGCTCCCGGCCACGCTCGAGCTGGTCACGATCAGCCTGGTCCTGACCCTGCTGGTCTCGACCGCACTGGGCCTGCTGGTGCTGCTGCGCCCGCGCAACGTCGTGAGCCGGGTCGTGTCGGCCTACTCCCGCACCGCAGGGGGCGTGCCGGACTTCTGCCTCGGTGTGCTGTTCATCTTCGTGTTCTACGCGAGTCTGCAGTGGGCGCCCGCCCCGCTCGGCAGGCTCGACCCCGGGATGACCGCCCCTCCCGCGGTGACCGGTTTTCCGCTGGTGGATGCCCTGGCAGGGGGGAGGCCCGACGCGTTCGTCTCCATGCTCGCGCACCTCACCCTGCCGGTCCTGGTGCTGGTCGTGGCCCAGTCGGCGATCTTCGTCCGGCTGCTGGCGGCGGCCCTGACCGACGCGCTCGACTCCCAGCCGACACGGTTCATGATCGCCTCGGGTGCAGGCCGACGCGCCGTGGTCTGGAGCATCCTGCGCCGGGCACTGCCGCCGATGGTCACGATGGCGGGTGTCATCTACGGCTACATGCTCGGCGGCGCCGTCGTCCTCGAGTCGCTCTTCGGGCTCGGCGGGATCGGTCAGTACGCCGTCGACGCCGTGAACTCGGCCGACCTGCCTGCGCTGCAGGGCTTCCTGCTCGTGATCGCCGCGCTCACGCTCGTCGTGTTCCTGGTCGTCGACCTGGTCGTCATGATCCTCGATCCGCGGCGCCGCTCGGGCCGCACGGAGGTGTCGGCATGAGTGTCCCGACCGCAGTCGTCGTCGCGTCCCCCCGGCCTCGGAGGGCGATCCGCTCCGAGACGACCCGGTGGCTGCTCGCCGTGCCCGCCGCGGTGGTGGTCCTGGTCGCGATCGTGGGGCCGGCGCTCGCCCCGTACGACCCGACCCGCGTGATCGGCCCGCCCGGGCGCGAGCCCTTCGGCCGCTACGCGCTCGGCACCGACTCGGCGGGACTCGACGTGCTGTCCCGCGTCCTCGTGGCCACCCGGACCAACCTGCTGATCGCGCTGGCCGTGGTGCTGGCGGCCACTCTGGTCGGGCTGGTCCTCGGGGCGGCCATCGGCATGAACGAGTCCCGCCGGGGACCACTCGGCACGCTCGCTCGGGCGGTGAACCGGTTCGTGGACCTGTTCACGGCCGTCCCTGCGGTCATCGTGGGGCTCGTGGCCGTCGCGTTCTTCGGCGGCACCGTCACCGTGCTGGTCGTCGTGATCGCGGTGGTGCTCGCCCCGATCCAGGTGCGCCTGGTCCGGACCGAGGTCCTTCGGGTGCGTGGCGAGGCCTACCTGGAGGCGGCCCGGATGGCCGGGTTCAGCGAGCTGCGTCTGACCGTCCGGCACGTGCTGCCGAACTCCTGGGGCGCGGTATCGGAGAACATGCCCGTGATCTTCGGGATGGCCGTCGTCCTCACCGCCGCCCTAGGCTTCATCGGCGTCGGTCTGCCCCGGCCCACCCCCGAGTGGGGATCGATGATCTCCCTCGGTGCGTCCGACGCCGCGACCGGCCGCTGGTGGGCGGCGGCCTTCCCCGCCCTCGCCCTGATCGTCACCGTTGCCGCAGCCTCCGCGCTCGGCACGGCTCTGCGCGCCCGGCGCGCCTGACCCACCCACTCGGGACCCCGCGGGTCCCGCGAGCGAAAGGCTCTCGCATGTTCCACCTCGGTTGGTTCATCGGCAACGGATTCGGGGTGCAGTCCTGGGGCCAGACGTGGTCCGGCGAAGGCGGCACCGAGTGGAAGGAGGCGCAGCTCTACATCGACCACGCACGGGCGATGGAGCGGGCCGGCTTCGACTTCATGATGTTCGAGGACTCGTCGATGGTGCCGGACCAGTACGGGGGCTCGATGGACGCCTACCTGGCCTCGGCGATCTACTCCCCCAAGCACGATCCGGTGCCGATGCTCTCGGCGGTCGGGATCTCGACCTCGCGGATCGGTGTCGTCGGCACCATCGCGACGCCCTTCTACCACCCCTTCATGGCCGCCCGGTCGTTCGCGACCATCGACAACATGATCGGCGGCCGCGCGGGCATCAACCTGGTCACCTCCAGTAACAACCGGGCGGCCCAGAACTACGGGCTCGACACCCACATCGAGCACGACCACCGCTACGCGATGGCCCACGAATGGGTCGACTGCCTGACCCGGCTGTGGGGTGCCTGGGACCCGGACTCCGTCGTGCTCGACGAGGCCAACGGCATCTTCGCCGACGGCTCCAAGGTCCGGACCGTGGACTTCAAGGGCGAGTACTACTCCTCGCGCGGGCCGCTCAACGTCATCCCGTCGCCGCAGGGTCGGCCCGCGATCTGCCAGGCGGGCGGCTCGGCCGTCGGACGGGAGTTCGGTGCCCGCTGGTCCGACGTCGTGATGTCCAACGTCCAGGGTGGTCCGGGTCGCATGAAGGCCTACCGGGACGACGTGCTGGAGCGTGCGGTCGTGCACGGGCGCAAACCGTCCGACGTCAAGGTCATGTTCCTGATCAACCCCACCCTGGGCGAGACCGACGAGGAGGCCCACGAGCGCTACCGCCGCAAGCAGGAGGGCGCACTCAAGGCCTACGAGAAGCGGTTGATCTCCATGTCGGTGTTCACCGGTGTCGACTTCTCGACGTTCGACCCCGACGAGCCGCTCCCGGCCATCACGACCAACGGGCACCAGAGCAACACCGCCGACATGCGGATGATGGGCGAGGGCAAGACGCTGCGGGAGCTCGCCGCGGACTACGACCTCACCACGATCGCGCCCCTCGTCGGTTCGCCCGACACCGTCGCCGGGCAGCTCCAGGAGATCTACGAGCACGTCGGGGGCGACGGCTTCCTCGTCGCGAGCACCGTGAACCGCCGGACGGTCGCGGAGATCACCGACGGCCTGGTCCCCGCACTCCGCAGGCGGGGTCTGACCCGCACCGGCTACACCTATGAGCACCTGCGGGACAACCTGCTCGAGTTCTGAGACCCGCCGGTCACGTGGGCTCCGCCGGGGCGGCCCACGTGACCGGTGCCTCGTTCCGCTCGCAGATTTCTGGATCTACCCTCTGCTCGGGGGGACCAGCCAGTTCCCGGAGGTGCACGTGCCCCGAACGATGCCCACGCCCCCTGCGCCCTTCCGACGGGTCGACCCCCTCGCCGACACCTCGGCGCGCCGCATCTACGCGGTGCTGCGGGCGGCGATCCGCCGCGGTGAGCTCGACTCGACCGACGCGCTGGCCGAGCACGATCTGGTCCCGTCGCTCCGAGCCGGGCGGAACTCGCTCCGGGCCGCCCTGCAGATGCTGGCGTCCGAGGGAATGGTCACCCGGAGACAGCGAGTGGGCACCCGGGTCAGCGGGCGGCCGGTCCTGCACATCGCCTCGGACGACGACCTCCCCGCCGACCACCTCGACCGGCTGCGGATCGAGCACCTGGACCAGCGGCTGATCCCGGTGCCGCGCTCCGTGCGAAGCAGGCTGGACGTCGAGGTGCACGAGGTCTATCGGCTCGAACAGATCGTCTACTTGGACGACGAGCCGATCATCTGGAGGTTCGCGTTCGTCGCGGACCTCGCAGGCGACGACAAGCACCGCGACATCGGCGCCAACATCGTGCGGTCCACCGGTAGGCCGACCGCGCTGAGCGCCACCTTCGAGGCGATCTACGGGGTCGCACCGGAGACCGTCGAGTCCACTGTCGAAGCGGTGGCCGCGGACGACAGCACCGCCGAGGTCCTCCAGGTCTCCCCGGGGGCACCGGTGCTGCTGCGCGAGATCGTCATGTCCGTCGCGGGTGGTCGGACCGTGGTGCTCGGCTACCAGCACATGCGGGCCGACCGGATCGCGTTCGTGAACCGGCAGGGCTGACGGCGACGCGACGGGAGGGCCCGGCCGCGTGCCGGACCCGCCCGTCTCATCTCTCAGACCGCGTCGCGCTCCATCCGGGTGGTCACCCGTTCGATCGCGGCGACCAGCTCGTCGAGCTCCGCCGCGGGGGTGCCGAGGTGGGGTCCGAAGGAGATCGAGTTGACGTACGGGCGGGAGATCACGCCGTCCTCCATCAGGTGCGCGACCGCGCGCGAACCGATCGCGCGACAGTCCGCAGGCTCACCCAGCGCCACCGGATCCCAGTGGACCGTGCCCATCATCCCGATGGCCCGGGTGATGCTGACGGAAGGATGCCGCCCGGCCAGCTCGGCCAGCTCCCCACCGAGGTACGTCCCCATCGCGGCCGCGTTCTCGACCATGCCCTCGCGTTCCATCAGCTCGAGGTTGGCCAAGGCGACGGCGCAGGCGACGGGATGCCCGCCCGTGGTGTACCCATTGGGCATCAGCGACGGGTTGGCGAGCATCCGGTCGAACAGCTCCTGGGTGATCCCGACCGCGGACAGCGGCACGTACCCGCTGGTGATCCCCTTGGACATGACGAGGACGTCCGGGCGGATGTCGAAGGTGTCGCAGCCGAACATCCGGCCGGTGCGCCCGAACCCGGTGACGACCTCGTCGACGATCAACGCGACGTCGTGGCGCCGCAGCACCTCCTGGACCGCCGCCCAGTACCCCGCGGGCGGGATCGCCAGGCCGGCGGGCAGGGCGAGCGGCTCGGCCACGAACGCGGCCACCGTCTCCGGGCCCAGCTCCACGATGGTGCGGTCGAGCTGGTCGGCGTAGCCCCGGACGGTCGCGGCGTCGGCGTCCGGATCGGGCTGGTCGACGAACGTGACCGGGTCGAGCGGGCCGATGTCCTGGCGCATCACGGCCTGCCCCGTGAGTGCCGCACCGAGCATCGTCGAGCCGTGGAAGCCGCCGTGCCGGGCGATCAACCGCATCTTCCGCGGCCTCCCGGCGAGGGCGTTGGCGTGCCGGACGAACTTCACGGCCGTGTCGACCGCGTCCGAGCCCGCGACCCCGAACTGGATCCGGGTGATGCCCTCCGGCGTGATCTCGACGAGGTTGTCGGCGAGGTCTGCGGCCTCGGCCGTGGTGCGACCGAAGAAGTTGTGGCCGAAGCTCAGCCGGGACATCGCCTCGGTCGCCGCGGCGACCAGCTCGGGGCGGCCGTAGCCCACATTGACGTTCATCATCCCGGACCGGGAGTCGTAGAACTCGCGCCCGGCGTCGTCCCACAGGCGGTTGCCCTTCGCCCTGGTGACGACCATCGGCGAGCCGGTCTCCACCTCGCGGAGGTTGACGTGCTGGTGGACGATCGGGACCGCCCGACCAGCGGTCCCACCATGCAGCTGCTCAGGGACCATCATGTCCTGGACCTTCACCGCGTCTCCTCCTCCGGGACCCGCCGTGGGTCGCCTGCGACCAAGGACACAAGCACGAGGTTGCCGCTGCATTTCCACGTCGGCGACGGTGCTTTGCGCACTGACGGCCAGCTGCTGACCTGGCGTTTCCGCCGTCGAAGTGGCGAAAAGGCCGGGAGGTGCGGTGGACCTGGCGCAATTACGCCGCAGTCACCGGCACCCGGCCCGTGAGGATCAGCAGCAGCTCGCCCATCGGGGCCTCGGCGGCTCCCCCGCGCCCCTGCCGCCGGTCCGCGCCCGTGGCGCTCAGCTCGCAGGCCCGGATGCGATGACCCGGGCTGCGGCACGCCCTCTCCCGGCTCCAGGAGACCGCGGATCCCTACGGCTGCCCGGTCTCCAGCATGGACTTGAGGTCCGAGAGCAGGCGCGGCCAGCCCTCGCCGACCAGGCCGCGGATGGTCTCGCCGAGGTCGGCGTGCACGACCCGGAGCTTCACCAGATCCCCCTCGACGTCCAGGTCGAACGTGACCTTCGAGCGTCGCTCCGCCCCGAGCCGCGCGAGGGTCTCCGCGTCGATGCCCGCCGCCTCCGCCCACTCCGGCGTGAACGTGTGCCAGGTGTAGGCCAGCCGCCGGGGCGGGTCCGCCTCCAGCACGACCTGCTCGGGGTCGACGGTCTCGCGGCCGTTCTCGACCCACGTCATCGGCGCCCCCTTCCGCCACTCCGTGGTGAAGGAGACCCCCCAGTACCGGCGCGTGAAGGCGGGCTCGGTCAGCGCGCGCCAGAGCGCCTCGGGCGTGGTGCGGATGTAGGTGGTGTAGACGAACTCGGTCTCGGACACGATGCCCTCCAGGGCGGTCTTGAGGTCGGTGAGCGCACGCACGCGCTCACGGGCGAACCGGCCGATCCACCGCGCGGCGACCTGGTCGATCGGTGCGCTGTCCAGGTGGTGGTGCTTCTCCCGGCCGCGGCGCGTCGCCGCGACCAGGCCCGCACCCTCCAGCACGGCGAGGTGCTTGGTCACGGCCTGCCGCGTCAGGTCCAGACCCGCACAGAGCTCGCGCAGCGTCTGGCCGTCCCGCTCGCGCAGCCGGTCCAGCAGCCGCCTGCGATGCGGGTCGGCGAGCGCGCGGAACACCTCGTCGGACACGCCTCCGTTATAGGCAACCTATCGGTTTCCTGTCAACGCGTAATGGACACGGGGCGCGAAACGACTGCAGGAAAAGGGACGGTTCCGGAGGCGACCGATGACGACAGGCCACGACCCGCGCATCCCCATCCGCGGCGACGACCGGCCATGGCGAGGCCGCCATGCCCGC
>NZ_JACBXB010000419.1 GCF_013870575.1 Pseudonocardia pini | reverse complement strand
GCGACCCGAGCAGCACGACCCGGCTGCGTCGCCCACCCAGCACGGCGCCCAGCAGCGGGGCGCCGATGGCATAGCCGAGCGCGGAGACCGTGAGGGCCCAGCCCACCGCCGCGGTCGAGGTCTCGAGGCCGGCGGCCATCCCGCTCACCATCCCCGCCGTCACGACGAGGTCGGTGCCGATCACGAACGGCCCGGCGGCCAGGAGGACGGGGGTGCTGCGACGCTCGGCGGTGGTCATGGCCGAGACGGTCCGGCAGTCCCCTTACAGCGCGCCGGCGTGCCCCTGACCGAGGCGGCGCACGACCTGGCCCGGCCTCGCGTACTCGTGGAAGAGGACGTCGAGGTGGTCGGCCAGGGACTCCTCGGTGGCCTCCGCCGGCACGCGCACGTCCTCGGCGGGCCTGCGTCGCCCCTCGCCGACGTACGTGGCGCACCACCGTCCGTCCCGCCGCTCCAGGTCCACGACGAACCGGCCGTAGACGTCGAAGCGCAGCCGGGTCACGGTGCCAGTATGCCGCGCGTCACCGTCTACCCTGGTCATCGTGGTGATCGCGTCCCCGACCGTCGGTGTCCTGGCCCTCCAGGGAGACGTCCGTGAGCACCTCGCGGCGCTCTCCGCCGCGGGGGTGCGGGCGGTCCCGGTCCGCCGGGAGGCGGAGCTCGCGGCCGTCGACGGGCTCGTGCTGCCGGGCGGCGAGTCCACCACGATGAGCACGCTCCTCGGCGTGTTCGAGCTGCTGGAGCCGCTGCGCGCCCGCCTGGCGGAGGGGCTGCCCGCCTACGGTTCCTGCGCCGGGATGATCCTGCTCGCGAGCGAGGTGCTCGACGGCAGGCCGGACCAGCAGCAGCTCGGCGGGCTCGACGTCGTGGTGCGCCGCAACGCCTTCGGCCGCCAGGTGGACTCCTTCGAGACCGATCTCGAGGTCACGGGCGTCGAGGGCGGTCCGGTCCGGGCGGTCTTCATCAGGGCGCCCTGGGTCGAGAAGGTCGGCGCCGAGGTGGAGGTGCTGGGTTCCGTGCCGCACGTCGAGCAGGCGGGGGAGTCCGCGGGCCGCGCGGTCGCCGTCCGGCAGGGGACGGTGCTGGCCACGGCCTTCCACCCGGAGCTGACCGGGGACGGGCGCGTGCACAAGCTCTTCGCCGACATCGTGCGGGAAGGCTAGCGCCCCGCACCGCGGGACCGAGAAAGACAACCAGATGGTTGTGCTTTCGGCGGATCTGCCCTAACGTACAACCTTGTGGTTGCAGATCAGCTCGCCGACGAGGAGTGGGACCGCCTGTTCCATGCCTTGTCGGACACCACTCGTCGGGACATCGTCCTGCAGGTCATGCGGCAGGGGCAGTCGATCTCGACGCTCGCCCGCCGCTACGACATGAGCTTCGCCGCCGTGCAGAAGCACGTGGCGGTGCTCGAGCGGGCCGGGCTCGTCCACAAGGAGCGGCGGGGCCGCGAGCAGCACGTGCACGGCGCGCCCGTGGTGCTGCACAAGGCCGCCCGACTGCTGGACTCGTACGAGCTGATCTGGCGCCACCGTGCGCAGGCGATCGACGCGCTGCTCGCCGAGGAGGAGACATGACGGTCATCAGCACGGAGCGAGACGCTGACCAGCTGACCCTGACGTTCGTGGCGGAGTTCGCCGCGCCCGTCGAGCGGGTGTGGCAGGTCTGGGCCGACGCGCGGCAGCTGGAGCGCTGGTGGGGCCCGCCGACCTGGCCCGCCACCTTCGAGGTCCTGGAGCTCGCCCCGGGCGGCCGGGCCTCGTACTACATGACCGGCCCGGAGGGGGAGAAGTCCCGCGGCTGGTGGCGGATCACCGCCGCGGACGAGCCGAACCGGCTGGAGTTCGAGGACGGGTTCGCCGACGAGAACGGCACGCCGTCGGACTCCATGCCGACGACCACCGCCGTCGTCACCCTGGAGGCCACGGCCACCGGGACCCGCATGGTCACGCTGAGCCGCTTCACGAGCCTGGAGCAGATGGAGCAGCTCGTGCAGATGGGCATGGAGGAGGGCATGCGGCAGGCCATGGGGCAGATCGACGCCCTGCTCGCCTAGTGTCCCGCGTCCGGGGTTCGCCGTCTCGGCGGCGACCTGGATCCACCGATACCGGCATCGGACGTCGGACTCAGCGGGCCGCGTGCAGCAGCTGCCCGTCGATCCACGGGTCGAAGGAGCGCTCGCGGCCCAGGTCGTCGACGTAGGAGCAGGCCCGGTTCGTGATCGTGTCCGGTTCGGCCGGGTCGGTGAACGCCGGCGGGGACTGCAGGTCGCAGGTGTAGAGGGGTGCCGTCGGCCCGGTGACCGTGACGGTCAGTGGGGCGGCGGCGGCCTCGTCGGTACCCGGCAGGAGGGCGGTCCCACCGCCCACGAGGACGGCCCCGGCGACCGCGGCGTAGGTGAGGCGCGCGGTCCCGCGGCCCCGTCCGGATCCGGTCGTGCTGTGCCGTCCCATCTCCGCACCCCCCTCGCATCGGGCCCCGGCGGGGCCTGCTGTGGGGTGTATCGACGGCGGCCGTCCGGCGTAAGCACGGGGCCTGCGGTTTCACCGATCCCGGTGAACTACGGGCGCAGGGTGTAACGAATCAACCGCGAGCTGTTGCCGACGACGGCGACGCTCGACGCGTTGTGCAGCACCGCCGCGACGACGGGCGACAGGGCCCCGGCGGCGGAGACCGCCAGACCGGCGGCGTTGACCGCGATGGACATGCCGTAGTTCTGCCGGATCAGCGTGATCGTGCGCCTGCCGAGGTCGCGCAGGTCCAGCAGGGTGCGCAGGTCGTCCCCGGCGAGCGCGACGTCGGCGGTCTCCACGGCCACGTCCGTGCCGCCCACGCCCATGGCGATCCCGATGTCCGCCAACGCCAGCGCGGGGGCGTCGTTCGTCCCGTCGCCGATCATGGCCACGGTGTGGCCCTCGGCCTGCAGTGCCCGCACGACGTCCTGCTTCTCCTCGGGCATGACCTGCGCGCGGAACTCGTCGATGCCCAGCTCGGCGGCCACGGCCGCGGCCGTGTGCGGGTTGTCCCCGGTCAGCAGCACGATCCGCCGCACGCCGTCGGCGCGCAGCGCCGCGAGCACCTCGCGGGACTCCGCGCGCACGGTGTCGCGCAGGGACACGAGCCCGACCAGCCTGCCGTCGACGGCGAGCAGCAGCGGTGTCTCGGCCGCCTTCTGCAGCCTCGTGACCCATCCGGACGCCGCCCGGCTGACGGGCACCTTCTGCGTGCGCAGCAGCTCCCGGCTGCCGATCAGCATCGTCCGGCCGTCGGACCGCACGCGCATGCCCAGGCCGAGGATGACCTCGCACTCCTCGTGCGGCGGGATCTCGATCCGGCGCTCCTCGGTGGAGCGGATCACGGCCTGCGCCAACGGGTGCCGGGAGTGGATCTCCGAGCTGGCGGCGTAGGCGAGGACCTGCTCGGGGGACCAGCCGTCGTCGAAGGAGATGACGTTGGTGACGACCGGGCGGCCCAGGGTGAGCGTGCCGGTCTTGTCGAACACGATCGCGTCCACCCGGCCCGCGGCCTCCAGGTGCGCGCCGCCCTTGATCAGGATGCCGCGGCGGGCGCCGTTGCCGATGGCGCCGCTGATCGCGGTCGGCGTGGACAGCCCGACCGCGCACGGGCAGGCGACCAGCAGCATCGTCATCGCGCGCCGGACGTCCCGGGTGACCAGCAGGGTCAGCGCGGACAGGGCGAAGGAGGCGGGCACGAACCGGCGCGAGAAGTTCTCGCCGACGGTCTGGATCGGGGCGCGGTCGTCCTGCGCGGACTCGACGCGGGAGATGATCCGCCCGATCGCCGTGTCCCGGCCGACCGCCGTCGCCCGGACGACGATCCGGCCGCGCAGCAGCACCGACCCCGCGTGCAGCCGGACGCCCGGGCCGACCGACACGGGCAGCTGCTCGCCGGTGATCGCCGCCTGGTCGACGATGCCGTCCCCGTCGACGACCTCGCCGTCGACCGGCAGCACCACGTGCTCGTGGACCACGACCTCGTCCCCGAGGGAGACCGCGTCGATGTCGACCTCGACCTCGGTGCCGTCGGCCAGCCGCGTCCACGTGCGGGTCTGCGCACCGGTGAGCAGGTCCGAGATCGCGCGCCGGGAGCGGCGCAGCGTGAGGTCCTGCAGGTACTCGCCGATGTTGAGCAGCCAGAGCACCGTGAGCGCGACGACGTTCTCCCGCAGCACCAGCGACGCCACGGTCGCCGCGGACACCAGCGCGTCCGTCCCGGCACCGCGGCCGCCCCCCAGGGACCGCAGGGCGCCGCGGAGGAAGGGGTACCCGGTGAAGATCGTGACGCCGGTGGCGACGGTCCGGCTCGTCGGCCCGAGCATCGGCGGGCGGCGCAGCCCGAAGCGGCGGACCCCGAGTGCGGCCAACGCCGCACCCCCGACGACCAGCCGGACCAGGTCACCGTTGCGGACGTCGGCCGAGCGGGGCGTGCGCTCGGCGGTGGCCTCCGGGTCGGCCCCGAGCCCCTTGTCGAGCGCCTCGAGCAGCTCCCGGCGGTCGCAGCGGGTGGCGTCGTACCAGACGACGACACTGCCGGTCCGCGGGTAGGCATGGACCTGCCGGACCCCGCCGACGACGTCGACCGCGTCCTCCACGGCGACGGCCAGCGAGACCCTGCCGGTCAGTTCCGGGACACCGAGGCGGAGGCGGCCCGCGGCGTCGGAGAGGACGCGCGGCACGTCAGTGGTCGTGGCCGTGGCCGGTCGCCGCACCGGGGGCGGGGGACTCCTCGCCGATCCTCGCCCTGGCCTCGCTGACGATGTCCGCG
>NZ_JACBXB010000418.1 GCF_013870575.1 Pseudonocardia pini | reverse complement strand
CCGAGCAGACCCCACGACGGCCGGCGTGCCGCGATCTCCAGCGCGGTCATCCCGCCGATCGAGTGTCCGACGAGGACGACCTCGCCGGCCGGCGTCTGCGGCAGCAGCTCGGTGATCGCCGCGTCGAGCACCTCGGCCTGCCGGGCGAACGTGTTCTCCTCCTCCGGCAGCGGGTCGCTGTCCCCGTAGCCGGGCCGGTCGACGGTCAGCACGGCGAAGCCGTTGCGGGCGGCGACGTCGAGGAACGACCCGCCGGTGGACCCGGCCACGGCGAAGTACGCGCTGGTGTACGTCCCGCCGTGCAGCGTGACCAGCAGGGGCAGGCCCGGTTCGGCGGCGGTGGGCCGGTGGAGGGCGGTCGAGATCCCGTGCGCGCGGAGCTGCTCCATGATTCTCCTTCGAACCGTGAACTGCGGGGCCCGGACGGTAGGACTACAACTTATAAGTTGTCAACGAACGGCGACCTCGGAGCCGCCTGCGAGCCCGTCAGGCGGTCTCGCTCCGCGCGGCCCACCCCTGGCCGTCGGTGCTGCCGATGCGGCTCATCCGGTCCAGCATCGTCTGCCGGTTGGCCTCGAGGTGGCCGCGGACCTCGGTGCGCACCCGCTCGGGATCGCGCGAGCGGGCGGCCTCGACGAGCTCGGAGTGGACGTGCCGCCGTCGGGTGGCGAAGTCCTCGGGCTCGCCGACGGGGTCGAACACGAGCCGGGTGTAGCGCTCGGAGGCGTCCCACAGCGGGCGCAGGAGGCGGAGGTCCCACTCGCTCGCCGCCGGGCGGATCAGGACGGCGTGGAACTCCCGGTGCGGCTCCCAGAACTCCTCGCCCGGCACCCGGTCGAACGTCTCGTCGACCAGCCGGGCGAGCTCGTCGAGGTCCGCCGCCGAGCGGTCGGGGGCGGAGAGTGCCGCGAGCTCGGGCTCGACCGTCATCCGGAGCCGGTAGATCGCCCGCAGGTCCTCGGGGTCCAGCGGCGTGACGATCGCGCTGCGCGAGGGGCTGAGCACGACCAGCCCCTGGGCCTCCAGCTGGCGCAGGGCCTCACGCACCGGCACGTGGCTGACGCCGAGCTGCTCGGTCAGGGCCGGGACGGTGAAGGGCCGGCCCGGGGGCAGGTCCCCGTTCAGGATGGAGCGCCGGATCTCGTGCAGGACGAGATCGACGGCCGAGGCCTTGCGTTCGGCCACGGAACGCATCCCGCGGCGATCCTCGAGCGACAACGCCCACCCCTCACCGAGCTGTCCGACCGACGTCGATCGGGAGCATGCTAGCGCACGTTGACATCTTATAAGTTAGTGCCTAGCGTTCCGGGCCGTGCTCCAGGTCACGTCGAGGTGGCCTGGTCCGAGAGGAGACCGCTCATGGGAGCCACGCCGAAGCTCGTCCACGTCGTCCTGCAGACCGCGCAGCCCGAGGCGGTGCGGGACTGGTACTGCACCGTGCTCAAGGCCCACACCGTGTACGCGGGGCACGGGCTCACGTTCCTGACCTTCGACGACGAGCACCACCGCATCGCCCTGCTCGAGGTGCCCGCCGAGGTGGCCCGGCCGAAGGTGCCCGGCACCGTCGGGATGCACCACACCGCGTTCACCTTCGAGAGCCTGGACGACCTGATCGAGCGCTACGAGGAGCTCGCCGCGGCGGGGGTCACGCCTGCGGTGCCGATCCAGCACGGCGTCACGACGTCGCTGTACTACCGCGACCCCGACGGGAACTTCGTCGAGATGCAGGTCGACAACTACGCCACCGCCGACGAGGCCACCGCCTACATGGAGGGCCCGGAGTACGACGGGGACCCCGTGGGTCCGGCGTTCGACGTGGACCGGCTGGTCGCCGCGCGTCGCGCCGGGGCCTCGGTCGAGGAGCTCACCACGCGGGCCTGGGCACTGTCCGGCCCGTCGCTGCCGGACCCGATGGGGGTCCTGACCGGCGCGGTCCCGTCGCTGAGCGCCTGAGGAGCAGAACCATGACCAGCTTCCTGTTGGAGCGGCCCGGCACCTCCGAGGACTCCCGGGCGCTGCGCGCCGAGCTCGTCGGGCGTGCTCGCGAGATCGTGCCCGTGCTGGCCCGCAACGCCGCACGCACCGAGCAGGACCGCCGCGTCGTCGAGGAGAACATCGCCCTCGCGGACGAGGCCGGGCTCTACCGGATCATGAAGCCGAAGCGGCTGGGTGGTCTGGAGACCGACATCCGCACGAAGCTGGAGGTCTCCCGGGAGCTGGCCCGCGGCTGCGGGTCGACCGCGTGGGTGTCCACCCTGATGAACGTCTGCTCCTTCTTCGGCGGGCTGTTCCCGGACCGGGCCCAGCGCGAGGTGTGGGAGGAGGAGCCCGGCAACCGCATCGCGGGGGTGCTCGCGCCGACCGCCGAGGCCGTCCGCGTCGACGGCGGGTACCGCGTGACCGGTTCCTGGGGCTGGGCCTCGGGCTGTCTGCACTCGCAGTGGGCCGTGGTGGGCCTCCCCGTGCCCGACGAGCGCGGTGAGATCGTCGACCAGGGCCTCGCCCTGGTCCCGATGGCGGACCTGTCCATCTCCGACACCTGGTTCGTCGCCGGCATGCGCGGCACCGGATCCAACACCCTGGTCGCGAAGGACGTGTTCATCCCGCAGCACCGGGTGATCTCGGTGCCCGCCGCGATCGGTGGCCGGTACGGCACCGAGCACACGGAGGAGGCGTTGTACCGCAGCGCCTTCGTGCCGGTCGCCGCGATCGTGCTGGCGGGCCCGCAGCTCGGGCTGGCGCAGGCCGCGCTCGAGCTCGTGCTGGAGAAGGCGCCGAAGCGGTCGATCTCCTACACCTTCTACGACGTCCAGACCGAGGCCCCGACGGTGCAGCTCGCCGTGGCGAAGGCCGCGGCGCTCATCGACTCCGCGCACCTGCACGCCTACCGCGCCGCGGCCGACATCGACCAGGCGGCCGCCGACGGCGTCTACCCCGACTACGCCGCCCGTGCCCGGGTCCGGATGGACACCGGGGTCGCGATCGAGAACGCCCGCGAGGCGATCCGGGTGCTCGTGAGCGCCCACGGCGCGGGGAGCTTCGCCGAGACCAGCCCGCTGCAGCGCATCTGGCGGGACTCCGAGGTCGCGAGCAGGCACGCCGTCGTCAGCCCCGCGATCTCCGCCGAGGTCTACGGCCGGGCGCTGCTCGGCCTCACCGACGGCGTCACCCCCCTCGTCTGAGTCTCCACCGGAAGGATCATCGTGCGCATCGCCACCAGGGCAGGCAGGCTCGTGCTGCTCGACCCGCAGGACGGGTCGCGGGCCGTCGACGTCGAGCGGGCGAGCGCGGGCCAATTCGTCGCCGACCCCCAGGCCGTCTACGCCCGCTGGGCGGAGTTCCGCGACTGGGCGGCGTCGGCGTCGTTCGACTCCGCGGCGCCGGTCGCGGACACCGAGCTCGACGCCGTGACCCCCCGCCCGCCGCAGATCTTCGCGATCGGGCTGAACTACCGCGACCACGCGGCCGAGTCCGGCTTCGCGCTGCCCACCGAGCCGGTCGTGTTCACCAAGTACGCCTCCAGCCTGACCGGCCCGCGCGGGGACATCCGGCTCTCCCCGGGGAACGTGGACTGGGAGGTCGAGCTCGTCGCCGTGATCGGGACCGGCGGGCGGGACATCGCCGAGGCCGACGGGTGGGCGCACGTCGCGGGGCTCAGCCTCGGCCAGGACGTCTCCGACCGGGTCACCCAGTTCGCCGCGCCGCCCGCGCAGTTCGGGCTCGGCAAGTCCTACCCGGGCTTCTCCCCGGTCGGCCCGAGCCTGGTCACGCCCGACGAGCTGCGCGCCGCCGGCCTGGATCCGGACGACCTGGAGCTCGGCTGCCTGGTCAACGGGGAGAGCATGCAGAAGGGCCGGACCGGGGACATGGTCTTCCCGATCCCGGTGCTCGTCGCGAGGCTGTCCGCGATCGTCACGCTGCTGCCCGGCGACCTGGTCTTCACCGGCACACCGGCCGGTGTCGGTGTGGGCATGACCCCGCCGCGGTTCCTGCAGGCGGGCGACGAGCTGGTCACCTGGTGCACCGGCATCGGCGAGCTGCGGCACCGCTTCGTGGCGGCCTGATGGAGGACGTCCGGATCTTCGACGGGGAGCGGCTGCTCGGCCCGGCGACGGTGGTGGTCGACGGTGGTCTGATCGGCACCGTCGAGCACGGGCCGGGCGACGGGGAGGGCGGTGTGCTGCTGCCCGGCCTGATCGACGCCCACGTCCACCTCCGCGTCCCCGGCGACCTGGCCGCGCTGGCCGGGTGGGGGATCACCACCGCCCTGGACATGGCGTGCTGGCCGCCGGAGCACCTCGACGCCCTCCGCGGGCGCGTCCCGGACATCCGCAGCGCCGGGACGCCGGCGATCGGCGCGGGCGGACCACACGCGCGGATGCCCGGCATGCCGCCCGAGGCGATCCTGACCTCGCCGGACCAGGCCGAGCCGTTCGTGGCGAAGCGGGTCGCCGAGGGCTCGGACTACGTCAAGATCGTGGCCGAACGGCCGGGTCCGGACATGATCGACCAGGCCACGGTCGACGCCCTCGCCGCCGCGGCCCGTGCCCACGGGAGGCGGTCGGTGGCCCACGCCTCCTCGGTGGCGGCGTTCCGGATCGCCGTGCGGGCGGGCGTCGACGTGGTCACCCACGTTCCGCTCGACGGCGTCCTCGACGGCGAGACCGCCGCGCGGATGGTCGCGCAGGGCCAGGTCGCGGTCCCGACGCTGTCCATGATGGAGGCGATCGTCCGCGGCCTCGGCAGGCCCGGCGACGACTACGCACACGCTCGCGACAGCGTCGCCGTCCTGCATGCGGCCGGGGTGCCG
>NZ_JACBXB010000417.1 GCF_013870575.1 Pseudonocardia pini | reverse complement strand
GCGCAGCGGCGCGTCGTGGTAGCGGCCCTCGTGGGCCAGGATCGGCCGCTGGTCACCGGCGATCTCGGGGTACTTCTGCTCCAGCTTCTGCCGGGCGTCCCAGGTCCGGCGCATGGAGTCGACGTACCCGGCGTCGCCGTCGTAGACGCCCTTCCAGGTCTGGGGCATCTCGTCCTTGCTCAACCCCGGGCTCGCCTGCCCGCCCAGGGAGAAGCCTGCGGGCACCTTGGCGGTCTCCCCGCCGCACCGCGGGCAGCCGGGGGACTCGGTCGCGGACATCGACGTCAGGTGCTCGAACCGGACGCCGCACCCGCAGCGGTACACGTAGATCGGCATGGGGCTCCCGCCTCGTGAGTGGCGATGGTCGCCATGGCGACCATCGGCACCCACAGGTCACCAGTTCTCGACGGACTTCGTGAGGATGTCGGCGATGTCGTCCTCGGTCGGGGTCTTGGGGCACGTGGCGAGCAGGCGCTGCTGCTTCATGGTGCCCGGGACCAGGTCCGGGACGTCCGACTCGGTGTAGCCGACGCCGCCGATCCCGTTCGGGATCCCGATGTCCCGCATCAGCCGGACCAGCACCGACGGGAGCTGCTCGCGCGGGTCGCTGTGCCTGTCCGCCCCCGGGTCCATCAGCTCGGCGGCCTTGAGGTGGCGCTCGGGCGCGGACTCGAAGGAGAACCGGAAGGCCTCCGGCGCCGTGAGCGACACGGACTGGCCGTGCGGGACCATCGGCTCGTCCGGCGGGTAGCCGGCGGGCACGTAGTCCTTCACCATTCCGGCGATCGGGTAGGCGTTGGCGTGCGGGATGTGCACCCCGGAGTTGCCGAAGCCCATGCCCGCGAAGGTCGCGGCCATCATCATGTTCGACCGCGCCTCCAGATCCTCCCCGCCGCGGTGCACCGCCGCCCGGAAGGACTGCGCGAGCAGGCTCATCGCCTTCTCGCACCACAGGTCCGACACCGGGTTCGAGCCGCAGTACGTGACCCGCTCCTCGGGCTTCTTGCGGTCGAACGTGGTGTAGTACCGCGCCGTGTAGGACTCGACCGCGTGGCAGACGATGTCCATCCCCGCCGCCGCCGTGACCTCCGGCGGGAGGGTCATGGTCAGCAGCGGGTCGATCACGGCCAGGGTCGGGCGCAGCCGCCAGTGGCTGATCCCGGTCTTGACCTTCATCGACAGGATGTCCAGCACGCACATGGCGGTGGACTCCGAGCCGGTGCCCGCCGTCGTCGGGACCGCGATGAGGGGCTTGAGCTGCCCCGGCGGCACCTTGGCGTTGCCGATCGGCTTGTTGATGTAGTCCATCAGCTCGCCGGGGTGGCTGGTCAGCAGGTTGATCGCCTTGGCGGTGTCGATGGCCGATCCGCCGCCGACGGCCACGAACCCGTCCCACGGCCCCTGCACGCGGGCGTACTCGGTCGCCTTGTTCATCGAGTCGTCCGTGGGCTCGACGTGCACGCCGTCGAAGATCTCGGACTCGATGTCGTAGCGCTTGAGCGAGTCCGCCAGGCGCTGCGGCGCGCCGAGGGCGTTGACCCCCGGGTCGGTCACGATCAGGACCCGCTTGACGCCGTACGCGGTGAGCTCGAAGCCCACCTCGTCGATGGCGCCCGCGCCGAACTTCAGCGGCGGCGCCCCCCACGTGAAGATCGTCTCTTCGGTGAGCTCCGTCATGTGTAGGACCCCTCGGGCGCGGTGCGCAGCTCGTGGATCTGCTGGGCGTCGTGTCCGAAGACCAGCTGCGCGCCGGTCTTCTCCTGGATCCCGCGGAGCTTCTCCACCGAGCTGAACCACTGCTCCAGGTTGTTGACGATCGCGGCGGGCGCGGCGGGCGGGCCGTAGCTGTCGCCCATGTACACGGCGTCGGAGGTGAAGATCATCGAGCCCGAGTCGGGCAGGTCCACCTGCATGGACATGCAGCCCACGGTGTGGCCGGGGGTCTGGATCAGCCTGACGCCGGGGAGGAAGTCCACGTCGCCGCTGACCGTCTCCCAGTTCAGGCCTTCGTAGTCCGCCTTGAGGTGGGCCCCGTTGAAGTCCCCCTCGAAGTTGAGCGCGAACTCCTTCTCGCGGTCCGAGCACACCAGCTTGGCGTTGGTGTTCTTGAACATCTGGGCGTTGCCCGCGTGGTCGAAGTGCAGGTGGGACAGGACCACGTAGTCGATCTCGTCCAGCCCGACGCCCATCTGGTTCAGCCGCGAGTCCAGGTAGTCGTCCGGGCCCGCCTTGTCGTAGGGGAAGAAGTCCTGCAGGCCGGTGGGCTTCCACCTGGTCTCCCAGTCCGCCGGACAGGAGGTGTCCCAGAGGAGCTTCCCCTCGTCCGTCTCGACGAGGACGCAGTGGCTGGGCACGTCCACCCAGTCGATCTGGGCGGTCTTCTCCTGGCGGGGCTTGATGCTCACCCCCGGCTTGAGGAGCAGCCAGGTGAGGTCCGCGGTCATCGCCCCGCACGGGATGACGCTGAGCTTGTTCGCAGTGGCCATGGTGGGTCCCTTCGGCACTGGAGGGTTCGGGCTCACGGTGGCATGTAGCATGCCACTCGTCAATGCGTGCGCATGACACCTTCGGTCCAGGCCAGGTCCACGTCGACCGGGCCGGAACCCGCCTCCTGGGCGATGAGCAGCTCCGCGGTGTGCTGCACGTGCTCGCGCATCGCCTTCGCCGCGGCGTCGGCGTCCCCGGCCTCGACGAGGTCCAGGATCGTGCGGTGCTCGGCCACGATGTCGTCGAGGCTGCGGGACTCGCGGGCGGTCGAGACGCCGCGGCGCAGCACCATGTCGCGCAGACCGTCCACGTACGCCGCCAGCCGCGTGTTCCCGGCGGCCTCCAGCAGCGCGCGGTGGAAGCGGCGGTCGTGCTCGAACATGGTGAACTCGTCGTCCGCCTTGGCGGCCCTCTCCATCTGCACGAACGTCCGGCGCAGCTCCTTGAGCTGGGCGGGCTCGAGCCGCCCCACGGCCCGCCGGACCGCGGGCGGCTCCAGCAGCAGGCGCAGCGCGAAGACCTCCTCGAGGTCGTGCAGGCTCGTGAGGAGCACGCGCACGCCCCGGTTGCGCTCGAAGCGCACCATCCCCTGCTGGGCGAGCTTGATCAGCGCCTCGCGGACGGGCGTGCGGGAGACCCCGAGCTGGGTGGCGAGGACCTGCACCGAGTAGAGGTTGCCGGGCACGAGCTCGCCGCTGATCACCGCCGCGCGCAGGGCGGTGAGGACCTGCGTGTTGACACTCGCCGTGGCAGGGAGCTGCTTCATCGCGATCACCCCTTCTCCGAGAGTGGCATGCGACACATCACCGGTCAAACGGACGACACGATCATCCCGGGGTGTCCGACCGACCCCGCGGGGGGCACTTGGTAACGTCTTCCGGCGCAGGTCCAGCAGCGAGGCCCGCGGTCCCCGAAGACCGAGACCCGCTGGACAGGTGGACATGCCAGACGACCTCGATCCGTCACGCCCGGACGAGGCCTCCCGAGACCGGGCGCTGCTCGACCGCGTGGCTCAGCTGGAGAACGCCCTCCGCAGCCGCCCGGCCATCGAGCAGGCCAAGGGCATGGTCATGCTCGTGCACCGCTGTGACGAGGACCGGGCCTTCCGAGTGCTGATCGGGGTGTCGCAGAGCTGCAACCGCAAGCTCCGCGACATCGCCACGGAGATCGTCGACGCGCTCCCCGCGGCGCGCCCGTTGCCCCCGGACATCGCCGAGGCGCTGGACACCGAGCTGCGCCGCGTCGACCGCACACTAGATTCGGAACGGTGACCAGCACGGCATCCGACAGCGTGTCCGAGACGTTCGACCCGTCGGCCTGGGCCGCAGTGCCCGGGTTCGCGTTCTCCGACATCACCTACCACCGGGCCGTGGACTGCGGGGTGGTGCGGATCGCGTTCGACCGGCCCGAGGTCCGCAACGCGTTCCGGCCCGGCACGGTCGACGAGCTCTACACGGCCCTGGAGCACGCCCGCACCTCCTCCGACGTGGGGTGCGTGCTGCTGACCGGGAACGGGCCCTCCCCCAAGGACGGGGTGTGGGCCTTCTGCTCCGGCGGGGACCAGCGCATCCGGGGCCGCACCGGCTACCAGTACGCCTCCGGCGACACCGCGGACACCGTGGACCCGGGGCGGGCGGGCCGGCTGCACATCCTGGAGTGCCAGCGGCTGATCCGGTTCATGACCAAGCCGGTCATCGCCGTCGTCAACGGGTGGGCGGCGGGCGGCGGGCACTCGCTGCACGCGGTGGCCGACCTCACGCTGGCCAGTGCCGAGCACGCGCGCTTCAAGCAGACCGACGCGGACGTGGGCTCCTTCGACGGCGGATACGGCTCCGCCTACCTCGCCCGGCAGGTGGGGCAGAAGTTCGCCCGGGAGATCTTCTTCCTGGGCCGGACCTACACCGCCCGGCAGATGCACGAGATGGGCGCGGTCAACGCCGTCGTCCCGCACGCCGAGCTGGAGGCCGAGGCGCTGCAGTGGGGTCGGGAGATCCTCGGCAAGTCGCCGCAGGCCCAGCGGATGCTGAAGTACTCGTTCAACGCGATCGACGACGGCCTGGTCGGCCAGCAGCTGTTCGCGGGCGAGGCCACGCGGCTGGCGTACATGACCGACGAGGCCGTCGAGGGCCGGGACGCCTTCCTCGAGAAGCGCACCCCCGACTGGTCGCCCTACCCCTGGCACTACTGACCTGTGAGTGGCGACGCCCCGGGGCCCTTCGTGGGTCCCCGGTGCGATCCTGGGGCCATGCGTCCGTTGCACGCGCTCCCCCTCGACGGCTCGCCGGAGTCGCTCGACGACCTGGTCCTCGCCCTCACCGCCGCGC
>NZ_JACBXB010000416.1 GCF_013870575.1 Pseudonocardia pini | reverse complement strand
GGTCGAGGCCCAGTCCAGGCGGGTCGCACCCCACAGCCCGCCCGCGCCCAGGAGCAGCGCGAGGGCCGTGAGGGAGAAGAGCCTGCCGCGGGTCACGGGCGCCTCAACGTCGAGGCCGTGGCCACCGCGGAGAGCACCGCACGCGCCTTGTTCAGGCACTCCGTGTCCTCGGCCAGCGGGTCCGAGTCCGCGACGATGCCGCCGCCCGCCTGCACGTAGGCCCGCCCGTCGCGCACCAGGGCGGTGCGGATCGCGATGGCCGTGTCGGCGTTGCCCGCGAAGTCCAGGTACCCCACGATCCCGCCGTAGAGGCCGCGCCGGGTGGGCTCCAGCTCGTCGATCACCTGCATCGCCCGCACCTTCGGGGCGCCGGACAGGGTGCCCGCGGGGAAGCAGGACAACACGGCGTCGACGGCGTTGCGGTCCTCCCGCAGCGTGCCGGTGACCGTGGAGACCAGGTGCATGACGTGGCTGTAGCGCTCCACCGAGAAGAAGTTGCGGACCTTGACCGTGCCCGGCGCGCAGACCCGGCCGAGGTCGTTGCGCCCGAGGTCCACGAGCATGACGTGCTCGGAGCGTTCCTTCTCGTCGTGCCGGAGGTCCTTCTCGAGGAGCTCGTCCTCCTCCTCGGTCGCCCCGCGCCAGCGCGTGCCCGCGATGGGGTGCGTCGTGGCCTGCCCGTCGACGACCGTGACCAGCGCCTCCGGGCTGGACCCGACGATGGTGAACGGCGCGCCGCCCGAGGCGTCCTCCAGGCTGAGCAGGTACATGTACGGGCTGGGGTTGGTGGCGCGCAGGACGCGGTAGACGTCGAGCGGGTCGCCCGGGCAGTCCATCTCGAACCGCTGCGACACCACGATCTGGAAGCACTCCCCCGCCCGGATCTGCTCCTTCGCCACCTCGACCGCGGCGAAGTGCTCGGCCTGGCTGCGCTTGCGCTCGAAGCGCGGCTCGGTCGGGGCGAACACCGCGACCGTCGACGGGGCGGGCGCGGCCAGCTCGGCGGTCATCCGGTCCAGCCGGGCGACGGCCGCGTCGTAGGCCTCGTCGACGCGCTCGTCCGTGGCGTCCCAGTTGATCGCGTTGGCGATCAGCGTGATCGTGCCCTCGTGGTGGTCGACGGCGGCCAGGTCCGTGGCCAGCAGCAGCACCAGCTCCGGCAGCCGCAGGTCGTCCACCGGCGGATTCTCCGCGGAGCCGATCCGCTCGATGCGCCGGACGATGTCGTAGCCCATGTACCCGACGAGCCCGCCGGTCAGCGGGGGCATCCCGGGCAGCTGCTCGCTGTGCAGCTCCTCGACGATCTCCCGGACGGCGGCCAGCACGTCCCCCGTCCGCGGCAGCTTGTCCGGGACCTCGCCGGTCCAGCGGATCTCGCCGTCGACGGTGGTGAGGGTCGCGGCCGACCGCGCGCCCACGAACGACCAGCGCGACCACGACCGCCCGTTCTCCGCGGACTCGAAGAGGAACGTGCCCGGGCGGGCGGCGCCGTCGGAGACGGCGAGCTTGCGGTACACCCCGACCGGGGTCTCGTCGTCGGCCAGCAGCCGACGCGTCACCGGGATGACGCGGTGGTTCTCGGCGAGGGCACGGAACTCCTCGCGGGTCGGGGTGACCGCTCCCAGCTGTGCGGGCGGTGCGGTGGTGCCGGCGGTCATGCCCCTCATTCTCCCGCGCGGCCCCGCCGGGGTGAAGATGGGTCCGTGACCACGGAGCCGACCGCGAGGGAGCCGCGCCGCCGGGGACGCCGCACGTCCGGCGAGGACACCCGGGAGGCCCTGCTCAGCGCCGCGCGCCGGGAGTTCAACGAGCGAGGCTACGACGGCGCCACCGTCCGCCGGATCGCCGAGCGCGCGGGCGTCGATCCCGCGATGGTCAACCACTGGTTCGGCGGCAAGGGCGCCCTGTTCACGGCGTCGCTGGAGGTGCCCGTCGATCCCACCGTGCTGATCGCGGGCGTGGTGGACGGCGACCCGGAGCGGATCGGCGAGCGGCTCGTCGGAGGCTTCCTGCAGGCCTGGGACGCCGCCGCGGGCGGTCCGCTGATCACGCTCCTGCGCAGCGTTGCGGGCCATCCGGCGGCGGCGCGGATGATGCGCGAGTTCGTGACCAGCACGATCCTCGGTCCGGTCGCGGCGGCGGTGGCCCCGGACCGGCAGGCCGAGCGGATGTCCCTGGTGGCCGCGCAGATGATCGGGATCGGGCTCATCCGGTACGTGATGGAGCTCGAGCCGATGGCCTCCTCCGACCACGCCTCGATCGTCGCGGCCGTGGGGCCGACGGTGCAGCGGTACCTCACCGCCCCCCTTCCGTAGTTCCCCCGATCCGCCGCGGCCGGGCGGCGGGCATGATCACGACGTGCGCAGAGGGCCGGCCGTCGCGGCGGCGGCTGTCGGCGTTCGATCCCCCCGGTCGGCGGTCGTGCGGCTCTCGTCGGGCGGCGGCGTCACACGAAGCCCGACTCGTACGCCGCGACGACCGCCTGCGTGCGGTCCCGCGCCCCCGTCTTGGCCAGCACGTTCCCCACGTGCGTCTTCACCGTCTCCACGCCGACGACCAGCTCCGCCGCGATCTCCGCGTTGGACAGACCGCGCGCCATCAGCCGCAGCACCTCACCCTCGCGCTCGGTGAGGCCGGTGAGCCCGGGCCGCCGGGTGCGGCCGGTGAGCAGCTCCCGGACCGCCGCCGGGAACAGCAGCGACTCCCCCGCCGCCACCGTGCGCACGGCCTGCACGATCTCGGCGGGACGGGCCCGCTTGAGCAGGAAGCCGGTGGCGCCCGCGTGGAGGGCGTCGGCGACATGGCCGTCGTTGCCGAAAGTGGTGAGCACCAGGACGCGCGGCGGGTCGGGGCGCCGCAGCAGCGCGCGGGTGGCGGTGATCCCGTCGACGGCGGGCATCCGCACGTCCATCAGCACCACGTCCGGGCGGTGTCGGGCGACCAGCCCGTTCACCTCCGCCCCGTCGGCGCCCTCGGCGAGGACCGCGATGTCCGGCTGGGCCTCGAGGACCGCGCGCAGGCCGGTGCGGACGAGCTCCTCGTCGTCGACCAGCAGGACGCCGATCATGTCCGCGGCAGGACGGCGTCGACGACCCAGTACCCGTCGTGCTCCCCCGCCTCTGCGCGACCACCCAGGGCGGCGGCGCGCTCACCCATGCCGCGCAGCCCCCGGCCGCCGCCGGGCCTGCCGCGCCCGGTGATCCGGTTCTCGACGCGGATCCGCAGCTCAGGGTCCGTGTCGACGGCGATCCGGACCGGGACCGAGCCGGCGTGCCGCAGCGCGTTCGTCACGCTCTCCTGCACGATCCGGTACCCCTCCCGCGACACGGCCCGCGGGAGCCCGGCGAGGTCCGCCTGCGTGCTGAGGTCGACGTCGATCCCGGCGGCGCGGGCCCCGTCCACCAGCTCCGGCAGCGCGGTGAGGTCCGGCGGCGACTCGGCCTCGCCCTCCTCGCGCAGGACGCCGAGGACCTGGTCGAGCTCCTCGAGCGCGGTCCGGCCGGTCTCGGCGATGGCCTGCAGGGCGCGCCGGGCGAACGCGGGGTCCGTGTCGAGGACCTCGGCCGCCGCGCCCGCCTGCAGGGTGGTCACGGTGAGCGCGTGGCCCACCGAGTCGTGCAGCTCGCGGGCGATCCGGGTGCGGTCCGCGAGCCGCGCCGCCTCCCGTCGGCTCGCGGCCAGCTCGACGGTCAGCCGCTCCTGCGGCGAGGGACCGAGGACCCGTGGGGCGAGCGCGGCGAGCAGCCCGCCCAGCAGTGCGAGCACGTGGAGGACGACGATCAGCATCGCCAGTCCCGCAATCGGCGCCCACCACGCTCCCGCCCCGGTGGGCAGCAGCGGCAGGGCCGTCCACGGCGCCACCAGGAACGCGGCCGCGATGGGCAGGGACCAGAGGAGCGACAGCGCGGTCACCCCGCCGAGCAGCATCGCGACCAGCAGCCAGCCGACCGCGCGGCGGCGCCCGGACCAGGTCTCCGGCCGGGTGGGTGCCGGGAGGTCGACGTCGAGCAGGGCGCGGGCGGCGGCCACCTCCAGCTCCCGCACCCCCGGGACGAGGGCGACCGCCACGCCCACCCCGACCGCCAGTCCACCCAGGACCACGGCCCCCACGGCGTCGAGCCCGCCCTGCACGGAGAACACGAACAGCCAGGCCAGGCCGACGTAGGGCAGCAGCATGGCCGCACCGATGAGCAGGTGGACGGTGCGCCGGTAGGTCGAGCCCGCGCGCAGCGGGTCGACGAGCAGCCGGATCATGCCGTCGATCGTGGCACGCGGGCCGCCGGGGCGGCCTCCCTCGCGCGGGGGAGGCGGTCCACTCCCGGGCGGGAGGACGTGCCCGGCGTCCCCGCGCACGGTGGAGCCATGACGACGAGCAGAGATCATCGAACCGGTACCGGGAACCGCGGACAGCGCGCCGTCCCGCTCCCGGACGGCGATCACGGCGCCCGCCCCCTCCTCGGTTGGCTCGCCGCCGCCGGCACGCTGCCCTACCTGGCCCTCAAGTTCACCTGGCTCGCGGGCAACCCGGTCGGCGCCGACCCGGCGTTGCTGTCGAGCACCTCGATGACCGTGCTCAACGCCGTCACCGCCCTGCTCGACGCCTGCGTCGTCGCCCTGGCCCTCGCCCTCACCCACCGCTGGGGCAGCAGGCTGCCCGCGCTGCTCCTGCTGCTGCCGGCCTGGGTCGGCACGGGGCTGCTGCTGCCCACGGCGATCTCGGTGGTCCCGGCCGTGGTGCTCGCGTTCGGCGGTGACGCCACCGTCGGCGGGCTCGCGCCCTGGGTGCGACCGCTGGTCTACGGCGGGTTCGCCTGGCAGGCCGTGTTCCTGCTGA
>NZ_JACBXB010000415.1 GCF_013870575.1 Pseudonocardia pini | reverse complement strand
CAGGTCGTCGTCACGTGGGGGTGGGCTCGATCGCGCCGCGGTCGGGGCATCCGTCGTCATCGACCTCGTCGAGGGGGTGGACCGGCTTCGCGGGCCCCAGGCCGAGCGGGTCCTGCGCGACCTCACCGACCGGATGCGCGTGCACCTGCCCCGGCGCGGCCGGATCCGCGACGAGGACCCGGCTCTCCTGCAGGTCGACCTGCCGGGCCGGGACCGGGCCGAGACCGCGGCGTGGATGCATCCCGTGCTTCGGGACCTGGCCACCGCGGTCGGCACGGCCGTGGCGCTGGACCCGATCGGCATGGGCGGCCTCGGTGCGGTGCGGCTGCGCGGCACCGTCCACGGCACGGACGGGGAGCTCGGGGTGCAGCTCGTCCAGGAGATCCCGGAGCACGGCGCCGAGTCACCGGAGCCGACGAGCGATCCGGGCCGCAGAGTGCGGGTGGAGGACCTCGGCGTCCGTCCGGGTGGCACCGGTCGGCGGCGACGGCGTCGCTTCGCGGATCGCGCGGACACCGACGAGGAGACCGAGCCGAGCGCCCCCACGGCGGAGCCGCCCGAGGAGACGCTGGGCCTCGGCGACCTGCTCGCCGGTGCCATGGCGGCCTACCGGAGCCTGTGAGGCCGACGTGCGGGCGACCGGGAGATCATCCGATCGGGGGCTAGGGTGGTTCGAGCCGAACCGCCCCGAGCACGTCCGCGATGCACGGCATCGCAGTACCGGAGTCGCCCAGCCATGAGCCGGACCCGTGAGCAGACCGCCGCGGAGCAGGCCGACGTCGAGCTCGACCGCCTGACCGACCTGTACGCCCGTCAGACCCCCGCCGACGGGGCCACCGCGGAGGAGGGACCGAGCCCCGGGTTCCGGGAGGTCGCGCGGGGCCACCGGGCCCTGGCCGCGCACCGGGTGGCGGGCGACCCGCTGGTCCGGGTGGACGGCCGGGCGGCGGAGATCGTCACCGACGACATGCCGTTCCTCGTCGGTTCGGTGTTGGCCGCGGTGGGGCGCACCGGCGCCGAGGTGCGGCGGCTGCTGCACCCGATCGTCGTGGTGCGGCGGGACGCGGTGGGCGACCTCCTCGAGATCCTCACCGAGGCCGATCCCGCCTCGCCGCCGAAGGGTGCGCTCGCCGAGTCCTGGATCCGCCTCGAGCTCGACGCGGTCGCCGATCCCGAGGCGCTGGCCGCCACCCTGCGAGACGCGCTGCACGACGTGCGGGAGGTCGTCGAGGACGGTGACCGGATCGCCCGGCGCGCCCGCACCCTGGCGGACGAGCTGCTCGCCGAGGAGCTGGTGCCCCGCGGGGTCCGCACGGACCGCGGGTCGGAGCGGCACGACGTCGCGCAGTTCCTGCGCTGGCTCGCCGACGGCCACTACACCTTCCTCGGCTACCGGCACTACCGGCTGGACCAGGGTGTGCTGAGCGCCGAGCTGGCGTCGGGGCTGGGGGTGCTGCGCCGGGACACCCTCGAGGCGCGCGCCTTCGCGCTCGACCCCTCGCCCGGCGGCACGGACGAGCTGCTGATCCTCACCCGCGCGAGCGCGCCGAGCCGGGTGCTGCGGGCGGTGCACCCGTACGTCGTGGGGCTGCGGACCTTCGACCACGACGGCAACCTCACCGGTGAGCACCGGTTCCTGGGCATGCTGACCGTCCCCGCGCTGTTCGAGAGCGTGCTGGACATCCCGGTCGTCGCCGGTCGGGTGCGCGGGGCGATCCACCGCGCCGGGTTCCCGCTCGAGTCGTTCTCCGGCCAGCAGATGCTGGAGGTGCTCTCCGGGCTGCCACGGGAGGAGCTCTTCAGCGCGAGCGAGGAGTACCTGCACGACGTCGCGGTGGGGGTGCTCGGCCTGTCCGGGCGCCGGGTGGTCCGGGTCTACCTCCGCCCCGACCCGCGGCGCCGGTTCGTGTCCTGCCTGGTCTACCTGCCGCGCGACCGGTACACGACGTCGAGCAGGCTGGCCATGGCCGCCGTGCTGCGGGAGCGCCTGCACGGCACGGCGGTGGACTACACCGCACGCGTCACCGAGGCCACCTACGCGCTGGTGCACTTCACCGTGCAGACGGACCCGGCGGTCGAGCTCCCGCTCCCCGACCTGGGCGCCCTCACCGACGAGCTCACCGAGGCGGCCCGGACCTGGGACGACCGGCTCGTCGACCGGCTCGGTCCGAAGGCCACGACCGTCCCCGGCCTGCTGGCGGGCATACCGGACTCGTACAAGGCGGGCGTCGAGCCCGGTCGCGCCGTCGAGGACCTGCGCCGGATCCTCGCGCTGCCCGAGGGCGGTTTCGACGTCCGGCTCTACCCGGAGGGCGCCGACCGGCGGCTCACGCTCTACCTGGACGAGCCCGTCACCTTGACCCGCGTGCTGCCGATCCTGCAGCACCTCGGCGTCGAGGTCGTGGACGAGCACCCGTCGGAGTTCACCCGGCCCGACGGGCGTCGCTGCTGGCTCTACGACTTCGGCCTGCGGATCGACGGGGAGACCCCGCACGCCGACGAGGCCGAGCTCGAGCTGGCGTTCTGCGCCGCGTTCCGGGCGACCTGGGCGGGGGACGCCGAGGCGGACCGGTTCGCAGCACTCGTGCTGCGGGCGGGCCTGCACTGGCGGGACGCCGCCGTCCTGCGCGCCTACGCCCGGTACGCGCGGCAGGTCGGCAGCACGTTCGGCGTGAACTACATGGCGGACACTCTGTTGGCCCAACCCTCGGTCGCCCGTGGGCTGGTGCGGCTGTTCCGCGCCCGCTTCGACCCGGCCGAGGACAACCGGGAGAAGCTCACCGAGGAGGCGCTGACCGAGGTCACCGCCCTGATCGACGAGGTCACCGGCCTCGACGCGGACCGCATCCTGCGGGGTTTCCTCGCCACGATCACGGCCACGCTGCGCACCAACTTCTTCCGCGAGCGCGCGTTCCTCTCGTTCAAGATCGACCCGACGGCCGTGCCGGACATGCCCGCGCCGCGGCCGCGGTTCGAGATCTTCGTGTACTCGCCGCGGGTCGAGGGCGTGCACCTGCGGTTCGGGCCGGTCGCGCGTGGCGGTCTCCGCTGGTCGGACCGCCCGCAGGACTTCCGGACCGAGATCCTCGGGCTGGTCAAGGCCCAGGCGGTCAAGAACGCCGTGATCGTCCCGGTCGGGGCGAAGGGCGGCTTCGTGGTGCGTGCCGCGCGGCCGGACCCGGCGGAGGTCGAAGCCTGCTACCGGACGTTCATCTCCGGCCTGCTCGACGTGACGGACAACCTGGTCGGCGGCGAGACCGTGCCGCCGCCCGCGGTCGTCCGGCACGACGGGGACGACTCCTACCTGGTCGTGGCCGCGGACAAGGGCACGGCGCGGTTCTCCGACGTGGCGAACGAGGTGGCCGCGAGCTACGGCTTCTGGCTGGGCGACGCCTTCGCCTCCGGCGGCTCGGTCGGCTACGACCACAAGGCCATGGGCATCACGGCGAAGGGCGCGTGGGAGAGCGTCAAGCGGCACTTCGCCGAGCTGGGCACCGACACCCAGGCGGAGGACTTCACCGTCGTCGGCGTCGGGGACATGTCCGGGGACGTGTTCGGCAACGGCATGCTGCTCTCCGAGCACATCCGGCTGGTCGCCGCCTTCGACCACCGACACGTGTTCGTCGACCCGGATCCCGATGCGGCACAGGGCTTCCGCGAGCGCAGCAGGCTGTTCGCACTGCCGCGCAGCTCGTGGGACGACTACGACCGCGCCGCGATCAGCCCGGGCGGTGGGGTGTGGCCGCGCACCGCGAAGTCGGTGCCGGTCGGTCCGGAGATCCGCGCGGCACTGGGCCTGCCGGAGCACGTCGTCAAGCTCAGCCCACCGGAGCTGATCCGGGCGATCCTGCTCGCCCCGGCCGACCTGCTGTGGAACGGCGGCATCGGCACCTACGTCAAGGCCTCCACCGAAGGACACGCCGACGCGGGGGACAAGGCGAACGACGCCATCCGGGTCGACGGCCGCGAGCTGCGGGTCAAGGTCGTCGGCGAGGGCGGCAACCTCGGGCTCACCCAGCGGGGCCGGATCGAGTTCGCCCGCGCGGGCGGGCGGCTCAACACCGACGCGATCGACAACTCGGCGGGCGTGGACTGCTCCGACCACGAGGTCAACATCAAGATCCTGTTGGACCGGCTCGTGGCCGACGGGACGCTCGACCGCGAGGCCCGCAACGCCCTGCTCGTCGAGATGACGGACGAGGTCTCGGCACTGGTCCTCAAGGACAACACCGACCAGAACGGCGTGCTGGGGGTCTCCCGCAGCCACGCCGCGGAGATGGCGAACGTGCACGCGCGGCTCGTCTCGGACCTGGTGGAGCGGACCGGGCTGGACCGGGCGCTGGAGGTCCTGCCCACGAAGACCGGGTTCGCGGCGCTGGAGGAGGCGGGGGACGGGCTCAGCGGGCCGGAGCTGTCCACGCTGATCGCGCACGTCAAGCTCGACCTGACCCACCGGCTGCTGGACACCGACCTGCCCGACGCCGCCGCGTTCACCCCGCGGCTGCCCGAGTACTTCCCCGGGCCGCTCCGGGAGCGGTTCGCCGCGGCGATCTGGAAGCACCCGCTGCGCCGGGAGATCCTCGGCACCAAGCTGGTCAACGAGATGGTCGACGGCGCGGGCATCACCTACGCGTTCCGGCTGGCGGAGGAGACGGCGGCGTCGCCGTCGGACGCGGTGCGGGCCTATGCCGTTGTCACGCAGGTCTACGGGCTGCCGAGGCGGTGGCGGGAGATCCGTGAGGCGGGCTCCGGCGGAGCTGACCAGCGGAACGTCCCGGTCGCGGTGGCGGACCGGATGCTCCTCGAGTCGCGGCGGCTGCTGGACCGGGCGTCGCGCTGGTTCC
>NZ_JACBXB010000414.1 GCF_013870575.1 Pseudonocardia pini | reverse complement strand
TCGTAGAACCACCCGACGTACTCGGCGGGCCGGACCACCCGCTCGGTCAGGCCGGGGACGGCGTGGAAGCCGAACCACCAGGGCGCGGGAAAGTCGCCACCGGGCAGCGTGCCCTCGATCAGCACGAGCCGCGACACCAGGTCCGGCCTGCGCAGCGCGGCGAGGAACGCACCGGGCACGCCCGCGTCGAGCGCGACGACGGTGGCCCGGCCGACGCGCTCGAGGAGCGCTTCGAGGTCGCGGGCGAGGGTGTCCGCGTCGAGCTGGTCGGACATCGTGCTCGCGCCGAATCCCCGCAGGTCGGGGGCCAGGACGCGATGCTGCGCGGCGAGCGGTCCGATGACCTCGGACCAGATCCGCCACGTGTGCGGGAACCCGTGCAGCAGCACGACCGGTGGCCCCTCGCCCGCGCTCGCGACGTTCAGCTCGATCCCGTTCACGGCGACCCGTTCCTCGGAGAGCATCCGACCTCCCTCGGTAACCAAAGGTGACCAGGTCACGGTAGGAGGGCATACTGGGTCGCGGAAGACGGCACTCCTGCGACAGGTGGTGAGCCCGAGGTGACCGGCGATCTCTTCTCCCCGCAGTGCCCCACCCGCACCCTGCTGGACCGGATCGGCACCAAGTGGATGTCCATGGCGGTCAAGGTGCTGGCCGAGACCGGCGAGCTGCGGTTCACCGACCTGCGGCGTCGGATGCCCGGTGTCTCGCAGAAGATGCTGTCGGTGACCCTGCAGAACCTGGTGGCCGACGGGCTGGCCGCCCGTCGCGTCGAGGACACCGTGCCGCCGCGCGTGCACTACCGGCTCACCGAGCTCGGGGAGTCCCTCGAGGTGCCGCTCGCGGCCCTGCGCGAGTGGGCCGAGGCGAACGTCGCGGAGATCGTTCAGGCGCGGGGGCGCAGCACGTAGCCCGTGTAGCCGTAGTCGGCGCCGAAACGCTCCCGAACCTCCATCTCGTAGCCCACCTCGGCCAGGCCCGCCGGGTCCGCGCCCGCGGCCCGCAGCTCCTCGATCCGGGCGGCGAGGGGCCCGTAGTAGGCGGCCCAGTCCGCGTCGGGCAGCACGTAGGTGGCCGCCACGGTCCAGCCCGCGGCGAGGGCGGCGGCGACGTTGCCCGCAGTCGTCCGCATCGCCGGGTAGCCCGCCGCCCAGAACTCGCGGGCCCCGGCCGACGGGTGGTCCGTGAGCCACTCGGCCTCGGTGAGGACGAGCGCGCCCCCGGGTGCGAGCAGGCTCCGCCACAGCTCCAGGGCACGGTCGAACCCCACGATGTACGCCGATCCCTCGGCCCAGACCAGGTCGAACGCGCCCGCGGGCAGCGGCAGGTCGTCCATCGAGGCCTTCAGCGTCCGCACGGGCAGCTCCCCGCGGGTGCGTTCGAGCTCGGCGAGGAACGGCTCGTGCAGGTCGACGGCGGTGACCTCGCCCCCGGTCAGCCGGGCCAGCGGGATCGACGACGCCCCCGTCCCGCAGCCGAGGTCGAGGATCCGGGCGGCGGACTCGGCACCCGCCAGCCGCAGCAGGAGCGCGGTCGTCGCCGCGGAGCCCGGGGCCTCGCGGGGGAGCCCGGTGTGGGCCTTCCAGAACAGGTCCTCGCTCACGCCCGGGAAGGTAGCCGAGTCGCGGTGTCGGTCGCCGCGGTTCTCGTTCGTGGGAGGGGCATGGCCATCGACCGCAGCTCGCTCGCGGTCATGCGCTGCGGCCCGCCCACCGGCCGGGTCCTGCACCGGAGGGCCGACCTGGAGGGCTCGGGCCTGCCTGGCGGGCTGACCGTCAGCCCGACAGGATCCAGAGCACGCCGAGGAGGGCGAGTGCGAGAACGGTGCCGAAGGCCAGCCTGAGGACTGCGCGCCAGCAGGCGCCGAGCGCCGCTCCAGCGACCAGCACGACGAGGAGCGGTCCATCCGGGGGTAGCTCGGACAGGGCGAGGTACACGGTGGCCTCCGTGAGTCGGCGGATCGGTGTCTCCGCGGCCGGCCGGCAGGGTGTGCCGTGGCCCACTCAGGGCACCACGACGGTCACGGATCGCCTGTCTCGCACGAGTAGCCAGCCGACGACTCTGTGAGACACGTGTCTCACCACACGGTCGACTGCGGTCGCCGATGAGACGGAGGCTCGGGGTGGGCAGCTTCAACCTGCTTCGCGACGAGATCGTGCACCTGATGGAGAGCGGACCGGGGTGGACGCGCAACCGGCTCTACGCCGAGATCGAGCGGCGGACCGACGGCAACCCGCCGATCAGCAGGGCCACCTTCTTCCGGTGGTTCGGCAGCCCGCCACGGGACGCCACCGCCGAGCTGCTCGCCTGCGTACCCGTCCTCGCGCAGATACTCGACACCCGAGAGCACGTCCTCTACCACCTCGCCGGCATCCTCCCGGTCGAGCTCGAGGCATCGATGACCTTGGCCAGCGCGGCCCGGGACTTCCGCATCGCGTCACGGGCGGCGTCGCGGGCGCTGTCACAGGTCGGTCTCTCCACGGCGGGTGAGGCTCTGATCGTGGACCGGATCCTGCACCACAAGCTGGACTACCGGATCACGGTGTGGCCCGTCGTCCGAGGCACCAGCAACCCCCTGCACCTTCGTTCGTGGGTGGCCATCCAGCCTGTCGAGCCGATGATCGGGCGGCAGCGGCCGAGGACGGCCGCGATCGAGCGGCGCCCGGTACGCGACCGGCGGGAGCACTTCCGGTACGAGGTGATCACGGACGGACTGTGGCGCTCGCTGGGCCTCCGCTGGCGGGACCCGTTGCCGATCGAGTGGCCCTACCCGAACGACCCGCCCGACCTGCTGGTGGAGATGGCGGTGGAGGAGCGGGACCGGGACCGGCCCGATCCTCGCCGTGCCACCTTCGACCCGGCGAGGATCCTCGTGCTCTCCGCGGTGTGGGGACACGTCGAGCCGCTCGTCTCCACACTCGCCGACGCCCTCCAGTGGGGCAGCTACGACCTGCGGAACCAGGGTTTCTCGTTCCTGGACGAGGACACGGAGAAGATCCAGTTCTGTCGCGAGACGCTGGCGGAGGCCGCGCCCCACTACGTGTGGGCGATCGCGGAGCCGGCATCCGTCACGCGGGCCCTCCGAAAGGAGATCGAGGCCGCGGCGGACACCCATCGCATCGTCTGGGTCTCCTACGGAGAGCTGTTCGCACGGACGGCCGCGAGGGCCTTCCGCCTCCGTCCAGCGGCTGTGGCCGCCTCGAGGCGAGCCGTGCGGGACGTGGTCGCCCGACTCAACACCCGACACGAGATCCTGCACGTCCACTACGCGGACGACGATCTCCGCTTCGAGGACCGCGGGAAGGAGTCGCTGGACAGGAACCTCCTGGTCGACCACGTCCGCTACACGGCAGGCGAGATCCTCAACCATCTCCACGACCACGGCGGGCCGCCGATCACCGCGTGGGGGCCGCGTTTCGACGACCTGAGGCGTGGCAGCAACCGCTACGCACACGTCCCGCCCCGGGGTACGACGGTCCGTCTGCTGGAGCGCGGCTCGGTGCGTTAGCCGGCCCGGGTGCCCTCGGCGCGGTCTCTCCCGGCCCTCAGAGGTAGGGCTTCAGGGCGGGGGCGAACGTCGTGGGGTCGTCGGCGAAGCCGGTGTGGCCGCCCGGGAACAGGACGGGCTCCACGGCGAGCCGCTCGGCGAGGGCCCGGCAGGCCCGGTCGCAGAGCTGTCCCGCCGAGTCGCGCCCGATCCCCACCACGATCCGGCTGTGCCGCAACGCCTCGACGTCCGGTACGAACCGGACGGACGGGCGCAGCTCGTGCGCGAACCAGAACCGCTCGTCGGCCACCTGCCGCGGGTCCCGCTCGCCCCCGAACCACTCCTCGACCGCGCCGGGCGGCATCGCGATGTCGGCGAGGGCGAAGAACTCGGACCAGGCCCCGACGACGTCGCCGTCCAGGTAGGTCCGGCACATCGCGTCCGTGCGCTCCCGCAGCTCCGCCCGGTCGGGGAGCATCTCGTCGAGCGGCGGCTCGTGGGCGATCACGGTCCGGACCAGGGCGGGATGCCGCTCGGCCAGGGCGAGCGCGGTCACGGCGCCCCCGCTGGACCCGAGCACGGCCGCCGGACCGGCGTCGGCGTGCGCGATCAGCGCGGCGAGGTCGTCCGCACGCTGCTCGGGCGTCGAGTCGGCATCCGGGTCGGCGACGCGGCTGCGGTGCACGCCCCGGGGGTCCGCGGTGAGCACGGTGTGGTCCGCGGCGAGGATCTCGGCCAGCGGGGCGAAGGCGTCGGCGTCCATCGGCGCGCCCACGAGGGCGACGAGGGAGCCGGTGCCGCGGAGCTCGTGGTGGAGGCGGGCGTCGGGCACGGTCAGGGTGGACATGGTGGTTCCTCTCCGTCGGTTCACCCTGACGACGGACGGGCACCCTCCGGATCGACACGACGTCCGAGGAAGGTGTGGACGATCCCGCGCTGCCAGCCCGTCATCGGCTGCACGGAGACGTCCGCCAGGCCGGCACCGCGCATCCGCTCGGCGAGGGCCGCGGCGCCGTCGAACTCCAGGACGCTGCGCCAGAGATAGCGGTAGAGATCGGCGTTCCCGGTGGCCCGCTTGCCCATCGGGATGATGATCGCCCAGCTCACCGCGGTCCAGGTCGCCCTGGCGCGCACGCTGTCTCGCACCGAGTACTCGTGCACGGCGAGCGGGGCGCCGGGGGCGAGGAGGTCGTGCATCGCGCGCAGGCCTGCGTCCCGGTCGGGGAGGTTGCGGACGAGGTAGGCGGCCAGGATGCCGTCGAACGGGCCGGTGATCCCGTTGTCGGCGAGGTCCTCCAGCCGCGAGTGCACGAACCGCACCCGGTCCGGCCACTCCTTGCCGCGGGCGACCTCGAGCATCTCCGCGG
>NZ_JACBXB010000413.1 GCF_013870575.1 Pseudonocardia pini | reverse complement strand
GGTCGCCGCGGGCGAGCCCACCACCCCCGCGGTGAGGTCCCCCGGGCGCAGGGGGCGATCGCTGCGGCGCAGCTGGCACAGGACGTCGAACTCCAGGCGCGTCACGCCGGAGTCGGCCAACAGGTCGTCGGAGGCCCCCTGGAGGAACCGGGCGGCCCGCAGGATCCGTCCGACGACGGCGATCGGCTCGGTGTCCAGCTCCGGCCGCCGGTCCGCCCACACCGCCCGGATGGCGTCGATCGCGTCACCCATCGCACCCCTTCGCTACACCGGTGAACTATCTTTGTTCACTGGTGAAAGGAGTATGCCGTGACACTCGTCCGGGAGCTGGTGCGGGTCGCGCCGCACGCAGGCGCGCACCGGCCCGCCCTGCGCTGCGCCGTCTCGGTGGGCGTCGCATCATTAGAACAGCTCGCCGTCGGGCGGCTGGACCTGCTCGGCGCGGCGGCGTTCGGGGCGTTCACCGCGATCTACGGCCGCGACCTGACGGTGCCGGGTCGCACGGCGGTGCAGGCGCTGACCGGCGTCGGGCTCACGCTCAGCGTCGCCGTCGGGCTGCTGGCCGCCCACCTGCCCGGGGCGCCGTGGGTCGAGCTCGCGGTGCTCGTCGCGCTGGCCGGGGTGGCCACGCTGGTCGGCGGGATCGTCGACTGGAAGCCGGGTGGCCCACTGTTCTTCGTGTTCGCCGCGGGGGCGTTCGCGGGGGCGCCCGTGCAGCCGGGCGGAACCGTCCTCGAGATCCTCGCGACGACGGCGGGCGCGGCCGCGTTCTCGGTGCTGATCGGCAGCGTCGGGGCGGTGTTCCCCACGCACGTCCGGGCGCGGCGACCGGTCGCGGTGCGGACGGCACGCGAGGTGCTGCGCAGCGGGATCGTGGGCGACGTCGTGCTGGCCTGTGCGCTCACCGCCCCGGTCGCCGTCCTGCTCGGGGTCGAGCACCTCTACTGGGCGCTGATCGGCGCGGTCGTGCCGGTCACCGCCGTCGGTGGGACCCAACGGCTGGCGCGCGGCCTGCACCGCATCGCGGGCACGCTCCTCGGCCTCGCGGTCGCCGCGCCGCTGCTGGCCGCGGGCCTGCCGGGCTGGGCGATCGTGGTGGTCGCCGTGGTCCTGCAGGTCGGCGCGGAGCTGTTCGTGCTCCGCAACTACGCGCTCGCGCTGGTGTTCGTCACGCCGTTGGCGCTGGTCGTGGGGGCGACGATGCACCCGGCGGCGACCGGCGAGCTGCTGACCGACCGGATCCTCGCCACCGTGGTGGGCGTGCTGGTCTCGCTGGCCGTCCTCGCCCTGCGCCGTCGTGAGCGGCGATGGTCGCCATAGCGACCATCGCCGCCCACAGGGTCAGATGATGGCGACCGCGACGATCAGGCCCAGTGCGATGTGGGTGGCCGCGACGACCCAGGCCTCCGGGAGGAGCTCGTCGGCGGCGAGCGCGGGACCGATCTTGATGCCGGTCACCCACTCCAACAGCCGCACGCCCGCGACCTGGGCGATGATCCCGACCAGGCCGAACACCAGCGACGCCAGCAGGCCCTCGAGGAGCAGCCCCGACGCCGTGAAGATCGCGATGACCACGATGAAGGCCATCGAGACCATCCCGGCCGAGGTGACCACCACGGCACCCGGCTTGCCGTCGCGGACCAGCTGGTTCAGCTTGCCGGGGGTGGTGACGTCGATGGCCCAGAAGCCGATCAGCATCAGCAGGGCGCCGAGCAGGGCGTAGAGCAGGATCGCGCCGACCCCGCGGCCGAGTCCGGCGAAGTAGGTGGCGTCCAGGGCGAGAGTCATCTGTTCCTCACGGGGAGCGAAGGGACTTCTACTGCGGGGGTCAGGACTCGGGGATGCGGTGCGGGACGAACGCCGCGCCGTCGTCCGTGACCAGGCCCGCGGTCTCGCGGATGCCCAGCCCGGCCGAGCCGTCGCCGACGATCCACGCACCCAGTGCGGGGCGGAAGCCGTCGAACTCGGGGAGCGCGTCGAACAGCTGGTAGACGTACCCCTCCTCGCCGTACACGCCGCCGGTCGAGACCTGCGAGCCGGGCGAGACGATGTCCACGTTCGCCCCCTCGCGGCCCAGCAGCGGCTTGCGCACGTACTCGGTGAGCAGCCCGGGGTCGTTGAGGTAGGCGGGCAGCAGGTTCGGGTGCCCGGGGTACATCTCCCAGAGGACGGCGAGGATCGCCTTGTTGGAGAGCACCGACTTCCAGAGCGGCTCGACCCAGAGGGTGTCCGGCAGGCTGCGCGCCACGTGCTTGCCGAAGTCCTCGGTGAGCATCCACTCCCAGGGGTACAGCTTGAACACGGACTGGATCGGGACCTCCGCGAGGTCGACGAACCGGTCCAGGTCGACGTCCCAGCCGATGTCCTCGATCCGCAGGCCGACGGTGTCCAGGCCGGCCTCCGCCGCTGTCTCCTGCAGGTACCCGACGGTCACGTGGTCCTCGCCGGTGGAGTCCCCGCCGGACCAGGTGAAGTGGACCTCGTTGGTCGGCAGCAGGGCCTTGATCTCGCCGAACCGCTCGACCAGCCGCTCGTGCAGCGAGTTCCACTGGTCGTCCGCCGGGTGGGTGTCCTTGAGCCAGTACCACTGCAGGATCGAGGCCTCGAGCAGCGTGGTGGGGGTGTCCGCGTTGTACTCGAGGAGCTTGGCGGGGCCGGAGCCGTCGTAGCGCAGGTCGAACCGCCCGTAGACGTGCGGGTCGTGCCGCTTCCAGGACTCGGCGACCTTCTCCCAGCACCACTCGGGCAGCGCGAAGTCGCGGAACCGCTCGGTGGTGACGACGTGGTCGACCGCCTCCAGGCACATCGAGTGCAGGAGCTCGACGTCCGCCTCGAGGGAGAGGATCTCGTCCATCTCGAAGACGTAGTGCACCGACTCGTCCCAGTACGGGCGGGCGAGGCCGTTCGCGTCCCGACCGGGGGCGTCGAACACCAGCCCCTGCTCGCGGACGGTCTGCTGCCAGCCGGGGCGTGGCGCCCCGCGTTCACGACGCACGGGTCAGCTCCCGCTGCTTCCGCCGGAGGACGAGCCGCCCGACGAGCTCGAGCCGCCCGAGGTCCCCTTGGGCCCGCCGCCGGAGGACGACGAGCTGCTGCCGCTGCTGACGCCGAGGCCGCCGCGGGAGATCGTCTTGCCCGAGGGCGTGCGGACGTTGCCGCTGCTCGGCACGGCCGTGGTGCCGCCGGAGGCGACCTGCCCGACGTTGCCGCTGCCGCCGTAGTTGTAGTGGTACTGGCCGCCGCCACCGCCGATGAAGATCGGGTAGAAGCCGCCGCCGCCGTAGTAGGTGTTGCCGGTGTTCGAGGCGGGGGTGACGCAGTTGCTGTCGTCCACCACGACGTTGTTCTCGTCGACGCAGCGGGCCTCGACCTCCTCGTCGTCCGAGGAGACGGCATAGCCGACGGCGATCAGCGCCACGACGCCGACCACCACGCCGGAGCCGATCAGGATCCGCTTGCGCTTCTTCTTCTTTCCCGCCTGCTCCTCGGCGAGCGCGGCCTCCTCGGCGCGGCGCCGGGCGCCCTGCTCGCGGGCCCGCTTCTCGGCCAGCGTGGGCTCGCGGGGGGTGGTGCTGCTCGCGTCCTGCTGTGACATGCGGCCACGCGACGCGGCGCCGACGGACTCCAGCGGGCCCGTGTCGTCCTCGGGCCTGCCGTCTTTCTCGCTCATCCCTCACCCCCGTGTGTCCCGAACCTATCTTGACGCTCACGATCGGCGGCCCCGAGGTGGTAACGGGTCCGCAACGAAGGCGCGGCTCCACACGACCGGGCGGTCGTCGGACGCCGACGACCCCTCGCAGCACGCGTACGACCGATGACCGCGCCACACCCCCACCGGTTCGGGGTCGCCCGGACGGGGCAGGCAAGATGGTCGACGACATGGACGAGCTCTTCACCCCGTCCGGCGACCGCTCCCCCCGCGGGGTCGCTCTCGCCGAACCTCCGGTCCGCTCCCCACGGACGAGCCCGCCGCCCACGTCACCGCCCCGTGGCGGTGGCCTGCGCGTTCCGGGCCGCCGTCAGGCGCGGCGCATCGTCGCGGCCGTGCTCGTGGGGGCCGGGGTGATGCTGGGCGTCGCCACGCTGGACACCGTCGCGGGCGCCACCGTCCCGGTGCTCGGCACCATCGCGGCCCTCCCGTCGCCGCACGGGACCGCCGCGGACATCGAGGACATCCCCCCGCCGCCCACCACGCCGGGCACCTGCCTGAACTGGACCCGGGCGGACGCGGCGGACACCGCCGTCGTCGACTGCACCCAGCCGCACCTGTTCGAGCAGGCCGGGACCGTGCAGCTCGTCGACCAGCAGACCCTCCCGGACGACGCGGCGATGCGGCAGCTCGTGAACGAGCGCTGCTCCCCCGTCGTCCTGCAGTACCTGGGCGGGAAGTACGACCCGAACGGCCGGTTCCGGGTGGGGGCGCTCAAGCCCTCGCAGAAGAAGTGGGACTCCGGCGACCGCGAGCTGCGCTGCGGCGTGCAGAGCGCCTCGCGCTCCGGCGCGCTCTACCCCCTCTCGGGCAAGGCGGCGGACCAGGACCAGTCCGGCGTCTACGAGCCGGGCACCTGCCTGGCGATCGACGAGCGCCGGGTCGGCGACCCGGTCGACTGCGCCGGACCGCACGCCGTCGAGGCCGTGGGCATCGTGGACCTCAGCCAGAAGTTCCCGGAGGGCTTCCCGGCCGTCGCGGACCAGGACGGTTTCCTGCAGCCGGAGTGCACGAAGATCGCCGCGGACTACGCGGGCGGCGCCCAGGTGATCGCGGACAAGAAGCTCACCGTGTACTGGGACAACGTCACCGAGGACTCGTGGAACGCGGGCACCCGGCGGGTCAACTGCAACCTGGCCGCGCTGCTGCCGGACCGCAGCGG
>NZ_JACBXB010000412.1 GCF_013870575.1 Pseudonocardia pini | reverse complement strand
CGACGGCGACCCGGCCGTCCAGCCGGAGGATCGTCACGGCGGCTCGGGGAAGGAGCGGGCGATCCCCCGCATCCCCCCGCCGGACACCAGGCCGCCGAGGGCGAAGGCGAAGAGCTGGTCCGCCAGCTCCCGGTCGGCCTCGGCGCCGCGTGGGACGAACCAGTGCTGCATCCAGTCCAGCATCCCGACGACCGCCCGCGCGGCCGTCCGCGGGCTCCCGGCGAGCGAGAACTCGCCCGTCCGGACCCCCTCGGAGATCAGCCCTTCGACCGCCGCCATGTACCGGGCGTCCATCTCGCGGAACTCGGCGAAGCGCGGCGCCGTCATCCGGCCGATGTTCTGCAGGTACACGAACGCGGCGGGATGGTGGTCGCCGAAGATCCGCACCTGCATCCGGACGAGCTCGCGCAGCCGCACCGCGACGCTGTGCCCCGAGTCCGCCTGCAGGTGTTCCAGCTCGGCGAGCAGCTGCTTCGCGGGCTGCTCCACGACCGCGAGCAGCAGCTCCTCCTTGCTGCCCACGTAGTTGTAGATGGAGCCCTTGAGGATGCCGACCCGCGCGCCGATGCCCTCCAGCGTGGCGTTCTCGTAGCCGCGGTCGCGGAACTCCTCACCTGCGGCGACGAGGATCTCCGACCAGCGGCTCGGGCGGGGCACCGGATCACCGTATAGGTTCGCGGTGGGCGCGAGGGAGGCGTCTGGGCGCCTGGTGGCCCCCGCGGTCTTCAACACCGACGTGGCCGAGTACCTCGGTCAGGCGGGTTCGATTCCCGTCCGCCTCCGCCCGTTCACCGCGTGACGACGATCCGGCCGGTCCCCGCGGTGACCTCGCCGACCACCGCGGCGGGGACGCCCTGCGCGGTCAGCTCCTCGACCGCCCGCGCGGCGCGGTCCGGCGCGGCCCCGAAGAGCAGGCCGCCGGAGGTCTGGGCGTCGGCGAGCAGGAGCAGGTCGGTCTCCGCGACGGTGGAGTCCACGACCTCCGCCACCCACTCCCGGTTGCGCCTGCTGCCGCCCGGCACCGTGCCCGCCTCGGCCAGCTCCCGGACGCCCTCGAGGAACGGCACCGCCCCGACCCGCACCGTGGCGTCCACACCGGACGCCGCGACCATCTTCCGCAGGTGCCCGAGCAGCCCGAACCCGGTGACGTCCGTACAGCCGGTCGCGCCCGCGGCGACCGCGGCCGCGGAGGCGGCGGCGTTGGAGGCCACCATGGAGTCGATCGCCGCGGCCACCAGCGCGGGGCCCGCCGTCCCGCGCTTCACCGCGGTGGTCGCGATGCCCACGCCGAGTCGCTTGGTCAGCACCAGGGCGTCCCCGGGCCGCAGGCCGGTGTTGGTGAGCAGCCGGTCCGGGTGCACCTCGCCGACCACCGCCATCCCGTACTTGGGCTCCGGGTCGTCGATCGAGTGCCCGCCGACCACGGCGAACCCGCAGGCCCGGCCCGCGTCGGCGCCGCCTGCGAGCACCTCGGCCAGCATCTCCGGGGGCAGGGACTCGGTCGGCCAGGCGACGAGGTTGAGCGCGAACAGGGGGCGGCCGCCCATCGCGTAGACGTCGGACGCCGCGTTGGTCGCCGCGATCCGGCCCCAGAGCCGGGGATCGTCCACGACGGGGGTGAAGAAGTCCGTGGTCGCGACGAGCGCGCGCTCGGCGTCCAGCCGCCAGACCGCCGCGTCGTCGCCCGTCTCGGTCCCGACGAGCAGGTCCGCGGGCCGGTCCGCGGGTGCGAGCAGGCCCATGACCTCCGCCAACGCGCCGGGGCCGATGATGATCACCGGAGCGGCGCACCCGGCCGCGGCGACCGCGACTCCACGTGCCCAACCGACGATCACCGGCGATCGGCTTTCGCCCACGATAGTGATCAACTGCGCGCCGCCTGGCAGGCCGGGTGATGATCATCGAACCGGCGCACCCCGCCGCGGCAAGCGCGGCCCACCGCGCCCGACCAACGATCACCAGCGCTCGCCCCGCGCGCGACGGTGATCAACGGAACATCGCCGTGGCAGGCCGAAGCGGTGATCACCGAACCGGCACGGCCCGCCGCGGTAGGCGCGGCCCGCTGCGCCTCACCAACGATCACCAGCGCTCACGCTGCCCGTGACGGTGATCAACGGGGCGCCGCTCGGCCGCGCCGGGCAGAGGGTCACCGATATGGCACAGCCGGCCGCGGTGAGCGCGGCTCCACGCGCCCAGACGACGATCACGGCGCCTCGGGAAAGCCGCAGTGGGAGATCGGCGGGCCTCTGGGCGAGCCAGGGTGGTGATCACCGGACCGGCGCGCCCGACCGCGGTGACCGCGGCTCCATGTGCCCAACCGACGATCACTGACGCTCGGCGTCGGCCACTGTGGTGACCAGCGACGTGCCTGGGGCGGGCCGGGGCGGTGATCACCGAACCGGCACACCCGACCGCGATGAGCGCGGCTTCACGCACCAGAACGACGATCACCGGCGCTCGGCGTCGCCCAACTGTGGCGACCAGTGACGTGCCTGGGGCGGGCCGGGGCGGTGATCACCGAACCGGCACACCGGACCGCGGTGAGCGCAGCCCCCCGCGCCCGAACGACGATCACCGGCGCGCAGGGCCGCCTAGCGTCGCTGACCGGCACTCACCGGCGCTCGGGTGCGGCCTCGGTGTTGATCGCCGTTCTGGTACCCACCATCGCGCTCACCGCGCCGAACCGGTGATCATCCGCCAGGCTCCGCAGATGATCGAGCGCCCACCCGGGCCCGGTGGCGGTCGCCAAGCCCAGAGGGTTTCCCGCTCAGGGGACGGCAGCGCTCTGCAGCGGCGTTTGTTCCCCCGGGCGGGTGCCTCGCGGGAGAACTGATTCCGGCCGTCAGGCCCAGAGGTGGCCTTCGATGCCTTCGGCGGCGTCGTCGAGCCGGCCGGAGTAGGCGCCGGTGGAGAGGTACTTCCAGCCGCCGTCGCAGACCACGAGCACGATGTCCGCGGACTCGCCGGAGCCCGCGGCCTTCTCGGCCACCGCGAGCGCGGCGTGCAGGATCCCGCCCGTCGAGATGCCGGCGAAGATGCCCTCCTTGTCCACGAGCTCGCGGGTGCGGCGCAGCGCGTCGTAGCTGCCGACGGAGTACCGGCCGGTCAGCACACTGGGGTCGTACAGCTCGGGGACGAAGCCCTCGTCGAGGTTGCGCAGGCCGTAGACGAGCTCGCCGTAGCGCGGCTCGGCGGCGATGATCTGCACGTCCGGCTTCTTCTCGCGCAGGAAGCGACCGGTGCCGACCAGGGTGCCGGTGGTCCCGAGGCCCGCCACGAAGTGCGTGATCTCGGGGCAGTCCCGCAGGATCTCCGGGCCGGTGGTGCGGTAGTGCGCGTCTGCGTTGGCGGGGTTGCCGTACTGGTAGAGCATGACCCACTCGGGGTTCTCCGCCGACAGCTCCTTGGCCATCGCGACGGCCTGGTTGCTCCCCCCGGCGGCGGGCGACGAGATGATCTCCGCGCCGTACATCGTGAGCAGCTGGCGACGCTCCTCGGAGGTGTTCTCCGGCATCACACAGATGATCTTGTAGCCCTTGAGCTTCGCGGCCATGGCCAGCGAGATGCCCGTGTTGCCCGACGTCGGCTCGAGGATGGTGCACCCGGGCGTGAGCAGCCCGTCCGCCTCCGCCTTCTCGATCATGGCCAGCGCGGGGCGGTCCTTGATCGAGCCGGTCGGGTTGCGGTCCTCCAGCTTCGCCCACAGCCGGACGTTCTCGGCCGGGGACAGCGACGGGAGCCCGACCAGCGGGGTGTCCCCCACGGCCTGCAGCAGGGAGTCGTAGCGCGCCATCGCTCCTCCAAGCGGGGCAGGGCGGCGGGGATCGCCCGCCGCCGTCCCGTCAGCTCAGCGCATACCGCCGGCGACCGCCGGCAGAATGGTGACGGTCGAGGTCTCCTTGACCGGGGCCTCGAGGCCACCCGCGAAACGGACGTCCTCGTCGTCGACGTAGATGTTCACGAACCGGTGCAGCTTGCCGTCCGTGATGAGGCGGCCCTTGAGCCCGGCGTGCCGCGACTCCAGGTCGTCGATCACCTCGGCGACGGTGCCGCCCTTGGCCTCGACGGCCTTCTCACCACCCGTGTGGGTCCGCAGGATGGTCGGGATGGAGACGGTGACGGCCATGGTTCTTCGGTACTCCTGATCGGTTCGAACGGTAGGTGGCGAGGGCGGGTCAGCCCAGGTCGGGGACGTCGTCCGCGCCGGTGTGCGCGAACATATAAGTCTCCACGACCTCGACTTCTTCCTCGGTCACCACACCGTCGACGATCCGGTACGACCGGAACTCGTGGCCCGTGTGGTTCGTCTCCGCCGAGTCGCGGGTGGAGACCAGCACGTAGTGCGCCTCGGGTTCGGAGGCGTAGGAGATGTCGGTGCGCGACGGGTACGCCTCGGTCGCGGTGTGCGAGTGGTAGATCACCACGGGCACCTCGTCGCGGGAGTCCATGTCCCGGTACAGCCGCAGCAGGTCGCCCGAGTCGAACTCGTAGAAGGTGGGCGACCGCGCGGCGTTCAGCATCGGGATGAAGCGCTCGGGCCGGTCGGATCCCTCGGGTCCCGCGACGACGCCACACGCCTCGTCGGGGTGATCCCGCTGAGCGTGCGCCACGATCTCGTCGAGGAGATCTCTCCGGATGACCAGCACGGGCCAAGCGTACGTAACACCAGCGACAAGAGCACACCCGCCCGGCCAGGCTCACACGTCTCGGCCCTCGCCGCCGAGCACCGGGGGCCCGTAGTCCGGGACGTCCGCGAGCCAGACGCCCTCCGGATCCTCCTCGACCAGCCAGTCCGGCCGCGCCTTCGACTCCCCCGGCCGGGTCGCCATCGCCCCGCCGGGCATCAGCGGCATGTGCGACGACGTCTGCCGCGCCCCCGTCT
>NZ_JACBXB010000411.1 GCF_013870575.1 Pseudonocardia pini | reverse complement strand
ACCCGGCGCCGCGGCCCTCGGCGCGGGCGGGCGTGCTCCGCAGCGCCTGAAGAGCGCGGGAATTGCTGTTCCGCCGGGCATGGTTGCGTATTTCGAATTCGTAAGTGCCCTGCCCGATTTCACACGGTCGTCATACCTGTGTCGCACCCCCGAACCACCGTGGGCCGCGCCACCCTGAGGTCACGGTCGTCACCTGGAGCTGTGGGACCAGGGAAAACGGTGGTGAGAGCATTTGTCAGAACAATCTGTATCGATTCCATGATCGGTGTTGTGAGCCGATCGACAGTTCACGCCCATGTGTGGAACAGGCTCCTGCCGGTAACCTCCGTAGTCATCTTTCCCCGTTACAACCTCGTCCCGACCAGGCGAGGTTGCCCAGCATTTCCGCGGGCCGGTAGACGGGGGCCGGCCAGGCAGGAGACACGGATGACCGCAGCGACCGTTCCCGGGATCGACGATGCGCCCACGACCAACGCGCGCCTGCTGTCATGGGTGCGTGAGATCGCCGAGCTGACGACCCCGGACGCGGTCGTCTGGTGCGATGGTTCGGACGCCGAGTGGGACCGCATGACCAGCAAGCTGGTCGAGGCGGGCACCTTCACGAAGCTGAACGAGGAGAAGAAGCCGAACAGCTTCTACGCCGCCTCGGACCCCGACGACGTCGCGCGGGTCGAGGAGCGCACCTTCATCTGCTCCGCCACCGAGGACGGGGCGGGCCCGACCAACAACTGGGCCGACCCCACCGAGATGCGCGCCACGCTCAAGCCGCTGTTCGCGGGCTCCATGCGTGGCCGCACGATGTACGTGGTGCCCTTCTGCATGGGCCCGCTCGACGCGGACGAGCCGATGCTCGGCGTCGAGATCACCGACTCCGAGTACGTCGTGGTCTCGATGAAGATCATGACCCGGATGGGTGCCTCGGTCCTGCCGCTGCTGGACGGCCCGGCCGGTGACAAGTTCGTCCCCGCGGTGCACTCGGTCGGTGCGCCCCTCGCCGACGGTCAGGCGGACGTCGCCTGGCCCTGCAACGAGACGAAGTACATCGTCCACTACCCGGAGACCCGGGAGATCTGGAGCTTCGGCTCCGGGTACGGCGGCAACGCGCTGCTGGGCAAGAAGTGCTACGCGCTGCGGATCGCCTCCGCCATCGCGCACGACGAGGGCTGGCTCGCCGAGCACATGCTGATCCTCAAGCTGATCAGCCCGGAGGACAAGGCGTACTACGTGGCCGCGGCCTTCCCGAGCGCCTGCGGCAAGACGAACCTCGCGATGCTGCAGCCGACCATCCCGGGCTGGCGCGCCGAGACCGTCGGGGACGACATCGCGTGGATGCGCTTCGGGGCGGACGGCCGCCTCTACGCCGTCAACCCGGAGTTCGGCTTCTTCGGCGTGGCGCCCGGCACCAACTGGAAGACCAACCCCAACGCGATGCGCACCATCGAGGCGGGCAACGCGATCTTCACCAACGTCGCGCTGACGGACGACGGCGACATCTGGTGGGAGGGCCTGGAGGGCGACCCCCAGCACCTCACCGACTGGAAGGTCAACGACTGGACGCCCGAGTCCGGGACGGACGCCGCGCACCCGAACTCGCGCTACACCGTGCCGATCTCGCAGTGCCCCGTCGTCGCGCCCGAGTGGCAGGACCCGCAGGGCGTGCCCATCTCGGCGATCCTGTTCGGCGGCCGCCGCAAGACCACGGTCCCGCTGGTGTCCGAGGCCCGCGACTGGCAGCACGGCACCTTCCTCGGCGCCACGATGTCGTCGGAGAAGACCGCCGCCGCCGCCGGTGGGCTCGGCCAGGTCCGCCGTGACCCGATGGCGATGCTGCCCTTCCTGGGCTACAACGTCGGCGACTACTTCCAGCACTGGGTGAACGTCGGCAAGGGCGCGAACGCGGACAAGCTGCCCGCGATCTTCTACGTCAACTGGTTCCGCCGCGGGGACGACGGCCGCTTCCTGTGGCCCGGGTTCGGCGAGAACAGCCGCGTGCTCAAGTGGATCATCGAGCGGATCGAGGGCAAGGCCGCCGCGGTCGAGACCCCGATCGGCTACGTCCCCACCCCCGACCAGATGGACCTCGACGGCGTGGACGCGACCGCCGAGGACGTCGCCGCGGCCCTCGCCGTGGACGTCGAGGAGTGGAAGCAGGAGATCCCGCTGATCGAGGAGTGGTTCGCCAAGGTCGGCGACAAGCTCCCGACGTCGATGCGGGACGAGCTCGAGGCCCTCAAGCAGCGTCTGGGTCTCTGAGGCCGGACCCCCGACGACCCGTCCCGGTACATCCGGGGCGGGTCGTCGTGCGTTCCGGGCCGCAACGCCTTACCGTCCCCGCAGCCACCTACTCGGGGGAGGGGTCATGGCCGACCGTTCCGGTCTCCGCTGGAGCCCGTGGAACCTGCTCTTGCTCGTTCCGCTGCTCATGCTCGTCACGCCCTGGTTCAACTCGAAGGAACCGGTGGTGTGGGGCATGCCGTTCTTCTACTGGTCGCAGTTCCTCTGGGTGCCGGTCGGCGTCGTCTGCGTGCTGGTCGTCTACCTCAAGACCAAGGACGACGGCGTGCCCGCGCCGGACGTCGACCCCGAGGTCGACGACCTGGACGAGGGGGCCCGGCGATGATCCAGTGGGTCGAGCTCATCGTCTTCGGGGTCCTGTTCCTGGTCGTCACGGTGCTGGGGTTCGTCGCCTCCCGCTGGCAGCGTGGGGGCGGGCTGGACCACCTCGACGAGTGGGGCCTCGGCGGCCGGAAGTTCGGGGCGTGGATCACCTGGTTCCTCGTGGGTGGTGACCTCTACACGGCGTACACGTTCGTCGCGGTGCCCGCGCTGATGTTCGGGGCGGGCGCGCTCGGCTTCTACGCCCTGCCCTACACCGTGGTGCTGTACCCGATCGTCTTCCTGCCGGTCCTGCGGCTCTGGTCGGTCTCGCGCGTGCACGGCTACGTCACGCCCGCGGACTTCGTGCGCGGCCGCTACGGCAGCTCGCTGCTGGCCTTCCTGGTCGCCGTGACCGGGATCGTGGCGACGATGCCGTACATCGCGCTGCAGCTCGTGGGGCTCGAGGCGGTGCTGCGGACCATGGGGCTCAACGGGACCGGCATCGCCGGGCACCTGCCGCTGCTCGTCGCGTTCGTGATCCTCGCGGTCTACACGTACCAGTCCGGGCTGCGCGCCCCCGCCCTGATCGCCTTCGTCAAGGACATCCTGATCTACCTGGTCATCCTGGTCGCGGTGATCTACCTGCCCGCCCGGTTCGGCGGCTGGTCGGCGATCTTCGGGGCGGCGGAGCAGAAGCTGGCCCAGCCCAACCCGGCGACCGGCAACCCGCAGGGCTCCATCCTGCTGACCGCCAACAACCAGCTGCAGTACATCACCCTCGCGCTCGGCTCCGCCCTGGCGCTCTTCCTCTACCCGCACTCGCTGACCGGCGTGCTGGCCTCCCGCGGGCGAGACGTCATCAAGCGCAACATGGTGGCCCTGCCCGCCTACTCGTTCCTGCTCGGCCTCCTGGCGCTGCTCGGCTTCGTCGCGATCGCGGCGGGCAGCAAGCCGATCACCAACAACGCCACCGGCAGGCCGGACACGAACACGATCATCCCCGTCCTGTTCGACGGCCAGTTCCCGGACTGGTTCGCGGGCGTCGCCTACGCGGCCATCGGCATCGGGGCGCTCGTGCCCGCGGCGATCATGTCCATCGCCGCCGCCAACCTGTGGACCCGCAACATCTACAAGGAGTACTTCCACAGGTCCGCCACCCCGAAGCAGGAGGCCCGGCAGGCCAAGCTGGCCTCGCTCGTCGTGAAGTTCGGGGCGGTGGCGTTCGTGCTGTTCGTCGACCCGCAGTTCTCCATCGACCTGCAGCTGATCGGCGGCGTGATCATCCTGCAGACCCTGCCCGCCGTCGCGATCGCGCTCTACACGCGCTGGCTGCACCGCTGGGCGCTGGTCGCGGGCTGGGTCGTCGGCATGGGTTACGGGCTCTACCTGCTCTACCTCATCCCGAACCCGGCGGCGGGCAAGGCCCACTTCGGCGGCTCGGCGCTCACCCTGGACAAGCTGACGGTCTTCGGCTGGCACCCCTTCGCCGGCTCCACGGTGCAGATCTACGTGGGGTTCGTGGCGCTCGTCGTGAACCTGGTCGTGGCGGTGGTCGTCTCGGTGGCCCTGCACGCCGCCAAGGTGGCCCCCGGCCCCGACGCGACGGACGGCCTCGACTACCACGCCGACGAGGACTCGGAGCGGCTCAAGCCGGTCGCGGACACCGCGATCCAGTAACTGCGCGTACACCTCACGGGCCTGACCTGCACGCCGGTCGGGCCCGTGGTGCGTCCACCGACACCCACACGGCCCCGCCCGTCACCCCGTCGTGCGGCCGACTCGGCGCAGAGTGTGGTCATTCGTCGGCTTTCTGTTGCAGTTCCACTCGTCCGGGGTGGAACATCGGTCCCGCGCGACCGATACATCCGGTGACCGTCGATCGGGACGCGACGGCCGGATGGAGGTGAGAGTCGTGCAGGTGGACGTCGGATCCGCGGCGGGGCGCCGCCCCGAGCCGGAGCCCGAGGGCAGGCCCGAGACCGCCGAGGTCGTGGAGGTCGCCGAGCTCGGCGAGTTCGTGGAGCGGCTGGCGGACCGGGTGGCGCAGGTCGAGGAGGTCGCTCCCGAGCGCGCACCGGACACCGCGGCCCCCAGCGAGCCCGCCACCGTCGCCGCCGCCGAGCAGGTCCGGGCCCGGATCGACGCCGGCGAGGCACCCGCCGGGCTGCGCAGGCTCGCCGAGGCCCTCGCGGAGGTCGAGGAGGTCACCGCTCCGACCACCCCCGCCCCCCGCCCCACCGACGACGAGCGACCGGTCCCCCTCACAGACGTCGTCGCGGCCGTGCGGGC